>JBNGED010000416.1:0-2836 GCA_049975605.1 Sediminispirochaetaceae bacterium
GGTGAGGCACGATCCATCGCAGGTCGTCGACGGTCATGGAGTTGCGCTCCAGGAGTCGCTGAATGATCTCCGTGTTCACCCGAACGGCGAAGTTATACACCTGTCTGCCGTTCATCTGGATGTAGAGATCCTCCTGCGGTGTAGTCCTGAGATCTATTGGATTGCTGGAGCCTCCCGCAGGACGGATGAGATGCTGAGCGCCTGATCCCTCCGATCTCAGTTCCGAATCCAGGATGCCGTCCTGATGTTCTTCGTCAGCCGACAGGATCGCCGCGCCGGCGCCGTCGCCGAAGAGGACACAGGTATTCCGGTCTTCCCAGTTGGTGATCCGGGTGAGGGTCTCGACACCGATTACCAGAACATTTCTAATTCGCCCGCCTGTCAGCAGCCCCCTGGCGGTTTCCAGGCCGTACACGAAGCCCGTGCAGCCGGCCACCAGGTCGAATGCTCCCGCGTTTTCCAGTCCGAGTTTGTCCTGGATTATCGACGCAGTTGATGGAATCCCGGGATAATCCGGTGATGCGGTGGCGGCGATAACCATATCGATTGCCGATTTATCTATATCTGCACGCTGGATTGCTGTTTCCGCGGCTTTTACTCCCAGATCGCTGGTAACTTCGTCGTCCGCGCAGATGTGGCGGTTCTTGATTCCGGTGTGAGACTGGATCCACTCATCCGATGTGTCAACGGACTGTGCAAGTTCATCGTTGCTCACCCTCTTCTGCGGCACATATGCGGCAATTGAACGTATATATACTCCCATTTTTACCTCCTCGGATCTGCTCTCTGAATAATGGCTATAAGCAAACACATACTTTTCGCCGTCGTCAAGGGGTCAGAGCTTAGGTATGGCTAATTTTGTCGGTTTGCAGCCGAATTAATTTAAAAACCGGGGGCCTCCGGCGGGATTACATTTTTTCCTGGAAAATGCTAATATGTATCAACTATGAAAGGTACTACCGCAACGAATGGTCTGCTTACAGTTATTGTAGTAATAATGCTGGGCGCAGTATTGAAGACAACTGCTTCCATCGTGCTCCCCCTTGTCATAGCTGTATTCCTGTCGTTTATCATCGCCCCTCTGGTCAATCTTTTAGACCGACCGCATATTCCGAGGGTAGTCGCCATAATTATTGTCGTTCTGGTGCTCTGCGGCTTCATGTTCCTGGTCTTTCTCTTCTTTCAGGCCAGCGTGAACTCATTCATCAAACAGTACCCGAAGTACGCGGCCCGCTATACCGAGATCAGCTCTCAGATCGAAGAAATGATCAGGGCACGCTTCAATATTCAGTTCGACTTCTCCACCGACATCAACTGGCAGGGAGCTTTACGCGAGTATTTAGTAAGCTTTTCCGGCTCACTGCTGAAGTTTTTCACATCCTTCGTTCTTATCCTCATCTTTCTCATTTTTCTCCTGCTGGAAAAACATCTCTTCCGCGGCAAGCTCGTGCGGGCATTCGACGAATCCACGGGCAGGCAGATCGGAAGAATAGTCGAACACGTCAATCAGCAGGTCGGACAATACATCAACCTCAAATTCTTTATCAGCCTGGCCACCGGCATCTGTGTCTGGTTCTTCCTCTTCATAATCGGAATGGATTTTCCCATGGTCTGGGGAGTTCTGGCCTTTCTGCTGAATTTCATCCCCTCTATCGGATCGTTTATCCTCGTGGTCATTACCATCACGATGGGGGTAATCCAGTTCTATCCTCTCATGGGGAAAATGATCAGCGTCGCAATCAGCATGATTGCCGTGCAGACGGTAATAGGCAATTTCCTCGACCCTCGTCTGCAGGGGCAGCGACTGAATCTGAGCCCCTTGCTGATTCTGTTCTCCCTGATATTCTGGGGCTGGATCTGGGGCTCCGTCGGTATGTTTCTCGCCGTCCCGCTTACCGTGGTGATCAAGATCATCTGCGAGAATATACCTGCTCTCCGGCCGATCGCTGTGATGATGGAAAGGGGCGGCGATATGGGGCGGACTCCAGGCGAACAGCCGCCGATTTTTCCTCCGACTTCATAAAAGCCGTCTTCATAAAATTGAACAGGGCTGTTGTCTCTTTTTTTTTCTCGAGTTATAGTAGCTTCAGAATTATGCACACGGAGAAGATAGTATGGGAAGACCACGAATTCTGACAGGCGACCGGCCGACCGGTAAACTTCATCTGGGTCACTACGTAGGATCCATAGCAAACAGGGTTAAATTCCAGGAGAAGTACGAATGCTTCTTCATCATTGCCGACCTGCACATGCTGACCACCAAGCCGGGTAAAGAAGACATCGAGAATATTACCATTAATTCCAAGGAGATGGTCCTCGATTACCTTGCATGCGGAATCGATCCCGAGAAATCCCGTATCTATCTGCAGTCGGCGGTGCACGAAGTGTACGAGATGAACCTCATTTTCGAGATGCTCGTTACCGTCCCCAGGCTGCAGCGTCTGCCGAGTATCAAGGATATGGCCAATTCGGCCAATCTCAACGAGATACCCTTCGGCCTTCTCGGATATCCCGTGCTGCAGGCGGCGGACATCCTCATGCCCCGGGCCAACCTGGTCCCTGTGGGCAAGGACAACGAGTCCCACGTCGAACTGACCCGCGAGATCGCCCGCCGGTTCAATAACCTCTACGGAGAGGTCTTTCCGATCCCCGACGTGATGGTAGGGGATGTTCCTACCCTGGTGGGTACCGACGGGAACGCCAAGATGTCGAAGTCATTGAGCAATGCAATCTTCATCTCCGACGACAGCAAAACCGTTGAGAAGAAGGTCCGGGGAATGTACACCGATCCCAACCGTATACGGGCGGACATTCCCGGCAAGGTCGAGGGTAATCC
>JBNGED010000417.1:0-2836 GCA_049975605.1 Sediminispirochaetaceae bacterium
CGTGGAACTGGACCGCGTCGATGAAGCCTTCCTTCATGAGCGCGTTCACTTCGGGAGGAAGTCCGGGAGAGGCGGAATTCAGAACGACGACGGCGACCTTAAGCGCTTTCGAGTCTCCGAGCTGCTTGAGGACGGCGGGATCGGCCCTCCGCGGCGAGGGGGCTAAGACGAAGCCGAGGATGTCGGCGCCGAGGGCGTCGGCAAGGCGGGCATCCTCCTCCCGGGTGATCCCGCATATCTTGACCAGCGGGCGGTATATCGGTCTCGAAGAATCCGGGGAGATGCTGTATTCCAGGCGTCTCCGGCAGAGCCGGCTCCAGAAGCTGTCCGCCCCGGATGAACGGGAGCTGTGCGGACGATCGGAACCTTCGGCGGAAGCGCCGGTGAACTCCTTCCGCACCTTCTGCAGTGCGGGAAGGAGCTCCGGCTGCCGCATGACCGCCTCGCCGACCAGAACCGCATCGAAGCCCGCCGAGAAGGCGACAGGCGCATCTTCGGGAGCTCTGATGCCGGACTCGAAGATCATCCGGGGGCTCCAGTCGACGAGATGGGAGAGCATGACCGGGGTGAGAAGATCCACAGAGAAATCTTCGAGATTGCGGGCGTTGATCCCGATAACAGCAGGCCGCAGGAACCTGACCCTCTCGATCTCTTCCGGGGTATGCACCTCGAGCAGCACTTCCAGACCGTATCCTGCCGCGATCCGGCAGAGCATCTCCAGCTGGTCGTCGTCCAGTATCGCCGCGATCAGCAATACCGCGTCGGCGCCTGCCCGCCAGGAGACCTCGATGTCCTCCGGGTTCAGGAGGAAATCCTTGCGAAGAAAGCAGACATCCGGATATGTTTTTTTCATAGAGATCAGGTCCGTCAGGGACCCTCCGAAAAAGTCAGCTTCCGTCAGCACCGAAACCGCAGGGACGCCGCCGCTGACGTACTTCTCAACTTGAATGTGCGGATCCGGCAGGTCGAGTATCTCCCCGGCCGACGGGGAACGGCGCTTCACTTCGCAGATGAGGAAGGGGTCCCGCGGAAAAGGGACCAGGGGGACCTGCCGCCGGACCGGAACGTCCTGTCCCATGTCGTGACCGGCTAAGCGGAGGCGTTCCCGGCGCTGCTGAACGATTTGCTCCAGGATGTTCATGCGGCCCCCACCGGTTTAGCGGCCGTTTCAGGGGCGGACACAGATTGCGCCGGCTGTGCGGCAGAAGTCGCAGTGTTCGCGCGGGAAAGCTCTTCGGCGCTTAGCCGGATCTCCTCCAGCTTGGCCCGGACCTTGCCGGAATTGAGCGCCTCCGAGGCGAGCAGATATCCTTCGGAGATACTGCCGCAGAGACCGTACAGATACAGAGCCGCCCCGCTGTTGACCGCCACCGCTTCTCTCAGCGCGGGAGGACCGCCGCCGGACAACAGTGCTTCGGCGGTACGGGCGTTCTCTTCCGGCGATCCCCCGGCCAGGTCCCCGATGCTGTATTCCGGGATCCCTAAACTCCGCGGGTCGAATTCAAATTCCTGCGTAAAATCATTTTCATCGATCATCACGATCCGGGTCGGCGAGGTTACCGATATCTCATCCTGCCCGTCCTGCCCATGTACGACCATGACCCGCCGGCAGCCCAGCATTTTGGCCGACTTCGCCATGGTGAGGCAGTACCGGGAATCGAAGACTCCGAGAAGCTGATATTCGGCCCGGGCGGGATTCACCAGGGGACCGAGGAGGTTCATGATCGTCTTGACACCCAGCTGCCGCCGCACCGGAGCGGCGTGACGCATGGCCCCGTGGAAGATCGGAGCGAACAGGAATCCGAAGCCGGTCTTCTCGATGAGCTCGGCAGTCTGCGCGGGAGCCAGGTCGATCGGAATACCGAGCTGCGAGTAGAAATCCGCGCTGCCGCTGCGGGAGCTGACGGCCCGGTTGCC
The DNA here is from genome assembly GCA_049975605.1 of Sediminispirochaetaceae bacterium. Classification (GTDB taxonomy): domain Bacteria; phylum Spirochaetota; class Spirochaetia; order DSM-16054; family Sediminispirochaetaceae; genus DSBN01. The sequence goes on from JBNGED010000417.1 coordinate 1,918, forward strand.
GTGCTTGGCGACGGTGACGCCGCAGGCGGCGGCGGTCAGAGCAGTCAGGGAGGAGATGTTGAAGGTGTGCAGGCCATCGCCGCCGGTTCCGCAGGTGTCGGCTGCGGGAACGGAGAGTTCTATGGACCGCTGCTTTTCCCGGAGGGTGGAGGCGCATCCGACGATTTCCTCCGGCACGATTCCCTTCATGCTGAGACCTATCAGAAATGCCGCGATGTGCGGCGCGGAGAGGTTCCCTTCGGTCAATTCGTCCATGAAATCGTGGGCTTCGCCGATGGAGAGGTCCTGACCGGCGAGAATCTTCTCCAGCAGGGTGTGGATGTCCGCCGGCTGCCGCTTGTAGGCGATGAAGTTGGCCAGTACCTTGCGGCCGTATTCGCTGGAGACCGATTCGGGGTGGAACTGCACCCCCTCGATCTGCAGGGAACGGTGCCTGAGGCCCATGATCTCCCCGTCGCTGCTTCGGGCGGTCACTTCGAGCTCCGGCGGCAGAGACCCCTCGTCGACGATGAGGGAGTGATATCGGGTGAATACGGCCTCCCGGGGAATACCGCGGAAGAGGCCCTTCCCGTCCAGTTGGATCGGTTCTTTTTTTCCATGAACGATCCTGCGGGCCTGGACGATCTTCCCGCCGAAGGCGGCGGCGACAGCCTGATGGCCCAGGCAGACACCGAGTACGGGCACTTCTCCGGCGAAGCGGCGGATCAGTTCGACGATGATCCCGGCCTCTTCCGGTCTCCCTGGACCGGGAGAGAGGATGATGCCCCGGGGACGCATATCGGCAATCTCTTCAATCGTGACGGCGTCGTTCCGCAGCACCCGTATTTCCTCCGATGTCAGTTCACAGAGCTCCTGATAGATGTTGTAGGTAAAGGAATCGTAGTTGTCGATGAGTACGTACATGTTTATACCTCCAGTC
>JBNGED010000418.1:0-2836 GCA_049975605.1 Sediminispirochaetaceae bacterium
GAGAATTTGCCTATTTCTTTCCGGCTTTTTGTGGGTTGCGGGACAGCCTGAATTAACAAATAGGGGCTTGACTTTACATGATCTGTCAGGATTTATACACTCTGTTCAGCACAAGGAAGGAGCGCAAAGACACTATGGAGTGCCATGATAGAATAAAACAGTTCCCTGAAGATTTTCTGTGGGGTACTGCGACGGCGAGTTATCAGGTCGAAGGAGCCGCGGATGAGGGGGGCAGGACATCTTCCATCTGGGACACTTTTTCCCATACCCCTGGAAAGGTAGCTCATGGTCACACGGGAGATACAGCATGTGATCAGTACCACCGCTACAGAGAAGATGTACGGCTCATGCGTGAGCTTGGAACGGGGGCGTACAGATTCTCCCTGTCCTGGTCGAGGATACTGCCGAACGGCGGCGGGAAGATCAATGAAGAGGGAGTACGGTATTACCGCGATCTGATCAAGGAACTTCAGGCCGGTGGAATCGAACCTGTTGTCACCCTCTACCACTGGGACCTGCCGCAGGAATTGGAAGACGCCGGCGGCTGGACCTCCAGAGCGACTGCCGAACGTTTCAGCGAATATGCGCAGCGCTGCTTCGAACTGTTTCCCGAGGTGAAAATGTGGATAAGCCTCAACGAACCCTTCTGCAGCGCCATTCTCGGCTATCTCAGGGGAGTACACGCTCCCGGGATCCGGGACCATCAGAAAGCTTTGTCAGCGGTCCATCACCTCCTGTTGGCCCACGGAATGACGGTGCGTGCATTTCGACGCGGTGGATATGACGGGAAGATAGGGATAACCCTCAATATGCAGACCCCCAGGCCGGCCACGAGCCGGCAGGAGGATGAAGTTGCCGCCGACAGGGCAGCCGATCTGCCTACCAGGATGTTCCTCGATCCGATCCTTGGAAAAACGTATCCGCAGCGCTATTTCGACGCCTATCCGGGGTATACCATGCCGGTACGTGAAGGCGATATGAAGATCATATCCGGGAAGATCGACTTCCTGGGGGTGAATTTCTACTGGGAAGACGCCGTCGTGCGGGATGAATCCCATCCGGAGAAGTATCGGGTTGCCGGTCAGTATCAGCGCAGGACCGCCATGGGATGGCCGGTCACTCCGGATGGACTGTACCGTCATCTTATCTGGATAAGCCGGCGGACAGGCGATCTGCCGCTCTATGTTACGGAGAACGGCGCCGCCTTCGATGACAGACTCAGTGAAGACGGACTGCACTGTCATGATCAGCGGAGAATAGAATACCTGCGCAGCTATCTTGATGCGTGCCGCCGGGCAATAGATGCAGGAGTCCCGTTGAAGGGATACTTTCTCTGGAGCTTCATCGACAACTTTGAGTGGAGTCACGGGTTTGAAAAACGCTTCGGTATAGTGTACTGCGACTATGTCGACCTGCAGCGGCGGATCCCCAAGGACAGCTTCTACTTCTACCGGGATGTGATCAACGGCATGGAGCGGCTTTAGCGGCGGTAGTATTCCCCCAGGACAGTATCCGTGAAGCGCGCGGTACGGAGGGCCGACTCACCGGTACTCGGGCACAGCCCTCTTCCGAGGAGTTCATCAACGACGGTCTGAATGAGGGGCAGCTGAACGTGAGGCGGATTGGGGATGACGAATTCCCCGGTACCGCCCTTTGTTACTACAGTAATCGGCCCGTCGCGGAAGGAGGGGAAGGTGAGGGTTCCCAGGGTACCGCTGAGGATCGTCTCATCCCTGTTCCCGTATACCGTAAACGACCATGATCCCGTTCCGGAGACTCCGCTGCGGAACCGGAAGGCCGCCGATACCGAATCTTCGGCCGGATAGAGACCCGCCTGGTTGGCGGCTGTGCCGCAGACCTCCTCCATCGTACCGAGGAGGTAATCCAGGAAATCGATGGTGTGTGTTGCCATGTCCATGAAATAACCGCCCCCGGACAGGGAGGGATCGACTCTCCAGTGCCCGCTCTTTGTCCCGGCATCCCTGAAGTCGAAGTCGCGCGGGTCCGGAGCTGTGTGCAGAGCGACCTGAACGGCCCTGACATCGCCTATGGTTCCCGCATCGACCAGCTCTTTTATCTTGAGAAATCTCGGCAGAGCCCGGCGGTAATAGGCGACGAAGAGGGGAACGTTCCGTTCACGGCAGACGGCAATCATCCGTTCGCATTCACCGCTGTTCAGGGCCATCGGTTTCTCGACATACACCGGTTTGCCGGCCCGGGCGGTCCTGACCGTATATTCGAGATGGAAGGCCGGCGGCGTGGCGATGTAGACCGCGTCGACATTCTTGTCGGCTATGAGCTGATCGGCATCGGAGTACCATCGGGGTACTCCGTGGCGGCGGGCGTAATCCTCCGCTTTCGCTGCATCGCGGCGCATGACCGCCACGAGCTCGGAGCCGTCAGCCCCGGAAAAGCCCGGGCCGCTCTTTTTTTCAGTGACGTCACCACAGCCGATTATTCCCCAGCGGATTTTTTTCAAAGCGCTCCCCCTTCTCGATAGTTACCCTTAATCATGATAGGTTCAACAAGCGTGCACAAGGGTGTCCCGTGCCCATTTCAGCTTCATGAAGTACTCGGGATTGCCGCCGCGGTCGGGATGGTACAGTTTACTCAGCCTGCGATAATTCTGATTGACGAGGATGAGTTGGGGGAGAAAGGGCGGTTTCGCAGTCGGCGCACAGTTCAGGATGAAACAGGCTATCAGCTGATCGGAGTAGGCGGATGTGTGCGCCGGGTATCGCTCTTCGAGATGATCACAGTACTCCCGCAGGAGGGAGACCCATTCCAGAATGGAAAAAGAGGCATACTCCCGGGCCCTTTTTTTCGTGCTCGGGAA
>JBNGED010000419.1:0-1725 GCA_049975605.1 Sediminispirochaetaceae bacterium
GGTACTGGACGTATGACCTGGGAAAGCCCTTTTTGCGATTCACAAAAAGAACGAACTTTACGGGGTTACTGCTGACCTGAGTGCCGTAGTAGATCTTGTGATGTCCATGGGTATCCCTGGGCGGAGGATAGCTGCTCACCAGCTCCTGGATGAGCCCGTTCACCTCCGGCGTGTCCACCCGGCGCTGAAGCTGCTTCCAGACCCGGTAGGCGGCGCTCAGCATCTTGTCAACGCCCATCCCGGTCATGGCCGAGATGGGAATGAGAGGAGCAAATCCCAGAACAGGAAAAAGATAGCGGGTACGGTCTTTCACCGCCTGCTCCGTGTTTTTCACGTCCTGAAGGGTGTCCCATTTGTTGAGAAGCAGCAGTATACCTTTGCCCCTCTTGACTGCCTGAGTAGCTATCTTTTTGTCCTGATCGGTGAGCCCCTCCTGGACATCGACAATCAGAAGTATGACATCGCTCGCTTCGATGGTTCCGAAGGCCCTGTTGACGGAGTAATATTCAACGGATTCCCTGACCTTCTTCTTACGGCGGATCCCCGCGGTATCCATCACCTGGAAGATAGTGCCATGGTGGGAAAAACTTCCCTCGATCACATCCCTGGTCGTACCGGGCACTTCCGACACGATGGATGCATCAAGGCCCAGCAGTCGGTTCGACAGGGTCGATTTACCGGTATTGGGCTTCCCCAGGATAGCGAGACGTATTCTCGGAATCTCTGCCTCCGCGGCTTCGAATCGGGAAAAATCGACGATCTCCTGGATTTTTTCCTCGAGTATGTCGATGCCGATACCATGGGCCGCAGATATTCCAACTACGTGCTCAAACCCCAGAGACATGAAATTCCAGAGACTGAGCTCCCTTTCCGGGTTGTCCACCTTGTTGATAACCAGGATGACCTTGTCGCTGTAGCTCCGGATGCGTTCGATGAAGCTCTCATCCTCCGCATTCAGCTCCTGGATATCGCATATCATGAGAATCAGGTCGGCCTCTTCGAGCAGCTGAAGACTCTTCTCTCTGACGAGGGAATCTATGTCTCTGGCATCAACCCGGTAACCGCCGGTGTCTACCAGTTCAACCGGATGACCGCCGATAGTACTCCGGATACGCACTGCATCTCTGGTCACTCCCGGCATCGGGTCGGTTATGGACCTGCGTTTTCCGATCATCCGGTTGAATAGCGTAGATTTCCCGACATTCGGCCGGCCTACTATGACAATCCGTGCCGAGCGTTTAGTCGATTGAGATAAGGTCGAACCGTTCATCCATCCATTTCCTTATGTATTCATCAATTTCCCGGGCAGATTTCATTTCCAGCACGATGCCTGCAAGCTCTTCCGCCTCCATCACACTGACTGACCGGATGATTTTTTTTACCTCCGGAATGGTAAAAGCACTCATACTGTAGACATCCAGCCCAAGCCCCAGAAGCAGTACTGCCGCAAGGGGATATCCCGCCATTTCACCGCACATACCTACGGGAATACCCGCGGCATGGGCATTCTCCGTAACTATTTTCAGCAGACGCAGGACACCGGGATGAAAAGGTTCATATAGATATGCGATCTTCTCGTTCCCCCGATCAACCGCAATAGTGTACTGAATCAGGTCGTTCGTACCGATAGAGAAGAAATCAACCTTCTTGGCAAGAACATCCGATATGAGGGCCGCCGAAGGAACTTCGATCATAATACCGATGGGTATGTGCTTGTCAAAAGCT
>JBNGED010000419.1:1735-2835 GCA_049975605.1 Sediminispirochaetaceae bacterium
ATCCTTTACGGATTCGAGAAGTTCCAGAACATTGTCCAGCTCTTCCACTCCGGAAATCATCGGGAACATGATCTTCAAGTCTCCGTACACGGATGCCCTGAGCATGGCCCGCAGCTGTGTCCTGAATATGTCCTTCCTCGAAAGACAGAACCGCACCGCTCTCCAGCCGAGGATCGGATTGGGCTCATCGAGACCTTCGATCCCGGAGATCATCTTGTCGCCGCCTACATCCAGGGTCCGGAGCGTCACTTCTCCCTTCCCTTCCATAGCCTTCAATACACGGGAGTATTCCTCGAACTGCACGTCTTCGGAAGGAAACTCACCCGGTTCGAGGAAGAGATATTCGGTCCTGTACAGCCCGATACCGTCGGCACCGTGGGCAATGACCGATTCGGTTTCGTCCGGGACCTCGATATTCGCTTCGAGGAGAATTCGCTTCCCGTCCTTCGTCTCGGCAGGCAGCTCGTTCAGACTGAGCAGCTGCATCTCGCGGCGCTGCCACTCCTGCATCTTCTTCCTGTAGGTTTTCCGGGTCTCGGCATCGGGATTGAGTATCACCGTTCCGTTGTTGCCGTCAACGATCATTTCATCGCCCATTTGAGCGTAGGTCGTGATGGTCGAAAGTCCCAGCACTGCCGGAATCTCAAAGGAGCGGGCCAGTATGGCGGTGTGGCTCGTCTTGCCTCCCATGTCCATGACGATGGCCTTTACCGGACTCCGGTTGAGGGTCAGCGCATCCGAGGGAAGCAGATTCCTGGTTACGAGAATTACATCCGCCTGAAGGTCGGTCAGCGAAATTCGTTCACGGTAGAGCAGATGGTTGTAGACCCGTTTGGTCACATCGTATATGTCGATGGTTCGCTCCTTGAGATAGTCATCCTGGGAGGACTCGAGCATCCGCACCAGCTCTTTGGCAGTCTTGTAGAGGACCCACTCGACATTCATCTGGTCTTCTTCGAGATTCTTCTCGATCCTGCGAATGAATTCGGGGTCCTTGAGCATGAGGAGATGGGAATCCAGCATCCTGCTCTCCTCGCTGCCCATGGTGCCATGGGTCTTCTCCTGGAGCTTCTTTATCTCATCCCCGGCCTTGTTGGTAG
>JBNGED010000420.1:0-2830 GCA_049975605.1 Sediminispirochaetaceae bacterium
CGATAATACAGCCAAGTATGAAAATGATTACCGGAATAAAGCCGAAGGGGATGGTACTTCCAATCACTTTGGTCAGATATCCCGCGAGCTGCATGTCACCGGTAACGGTACCGAGCGTCCAGGCCGATACGAGAATTGCACATGCCAGAAGCATGAGCTTGAAGCCGCGGATGATAGTGTCCATCAATTCCGAGACATTCATTATCCGGTATATGAGGGCGATAGCAGCGCCGGTAAGCGTCATGGCGGCGGCGCCCCAGAGAAGCGCGAGGGCGGGATCGGAATCACCGAGTACCGCCATCAGGTTCTTGTCCGGGCCTTTGCCTGTCCACCAGAATCCGAACAGGGCTACAAGAATAAGAACAACGATCGGAAGAATAAAGGTCTTCAGCATCGGTTTGTCAGCCTTGGCTTCACCGAGTTCATCGGCGACATCCATCATGGGCTGTGCGCCCTCCCGGTAGGTTTCGCCCGTAGTCATCACCCGGTGCTCGGCCTTCAGCATGGGACCGAAGTCCTTCTTGCTGATGATCATGTAACCGACAAACAGAACGGCAAAGATACAGTACAGATTCATCGGTATTCCGCGAATGTACCCTTCAAAGGCAGATACTTCAGTAATACCGGCTTGGTCGATTCCGGTCTGTATCATACCGATCTGGAATGCGATCCAGTCGGAGATGAAGAATGTGGCAACCGGCGCGGCTGTTGAGTCGACGATATAGGAGAGGCGTTCCTTGGAGACCTTCATGTCGTCAAAGATATCCCGGAATACATTTCCTACGATAGCGGCATTGATATAATCGTTGATGAACACGATAATACCGAGCAGCCATGCGCCGATACTGGCCTGGTTCCTGTTCTTGATACGTTTCTTGGCCCAGTTGGTAAGGGCCAGACTTCCTCCAAGGCTCCAGATGAGAGCCACCCCCGAACCCATGAGCAGGTTGAAAACCAGCAGATTGGCGTTCCAGCTGTCGGTAATCGATCCGACAGTTGCATTGAGGGTGTACTCGAAAGCGGCAAACGGATTGCCGGTAGCCATGATCAGCCCGCCGGAAAAGATACCGATGATGAGCGAGAAGAGAACGCGCTTGGTGAGAAAGCACAGCAGGATCGCCACCAGCGGAGGTATAATGGCTAATACACCATAATCTCCTTCCATAATATTTTCCCCCTTGAAAAAATTGTGATTATTACTGAACGAATAGAACGGCATTTCGCCTATTCGATACAGACGGTGAAAATAAGCAGTAACTGAGATGCTGATCACTTTGAAGAATAAAGCTTTGTTACTACTGTGATAGTTACATGATTTGTTACCGTTAACAAGAAAAAAAAAGAGAAAGCTTCGAATCCCAGAGAGACCTCGCTTCTGTACAGGCACCGGCGATGATACAATAAGGTATGCGTATATACGGAATAGTCATGTTCATGCTCATGGCTGCATGGCCTGGTTATCCGGAGGGTGTTGATATGAAGGAAAGTGAAGTGCTGGATCAGGTGACCATCACGGTCGTGTACGATAATGTGGCCTATGACCCGTCGTTTCAGACCGGATTCGGATTTGCATGCGTAATCGAAGGCCGGTCGAAGGAGGGGAAGTTCCAATTGCTGTTCGACACGGGAGGAGATTACCGGACTCTCGAAAAAAATCTGGAACAGGCGGACGTCGATATTGATGAGTTCGACGCGGTAGTCATATCTCACAACCATTTCGATCATACCGGCGGACTAACCGGATTAGTCGAAAGGATACCGCAAGTGCCCGTGTTCCTCCCGAATGGCGGTTCACCGAGGAAGTCGCATAAAGCTTCGAGTCAGCCGGACCGCATCAGGGAGGGTATTTATACTACAGGTCTGCTCGGCACTTCTATCCGGGAACAAAGTCTGGTTCTGAACACAGTGGAGGGACTGGTTATCATTACCGGCTGTGCCCATCCCGGGATCGTACACATCGTCGAGACGGTCAAGGAACGGTTCGACGGGGATATCTATCTGGTGATGGGAGGTTTTCATCATCCGCCTGCTTCGTCGGCGGTCCGTCTCAGGGAATTAGGAGTTGCCGGAGCGGCTCCTTCTCACTGTACCGGGAACAGCGGTATCGATGCCTTCCGAAGCGTATTCCGGGAGGACTTCATACCAAGCGGAGTCGGAAGGGTTATTACTATCTCACGGGCGGAATAACGGCGTCTTCCGTTAATACGATCTTCCGGTCAGATCGTCAATTCCTCTTTTACCTCATCCAAAGCTTATAGGTATAAAGTATACACAAATTAGAGATATTGTATTATAATTTGGTCACCATTTTCTACAGGATGAGCAATGAAACGGAAGATATTCTATGTACTGATATTTTTTCTCTTTACCGCTCTCCTTGTGACCACCGCCTCCGGCGTGTTCGTATGGAGAGCTCTCGGCAAACTACCGGTAGAGATACAAGGCGTAGCAGCTGAGCTGCGGCTGGTCGCACTTGCGGGATCACTGTCGGGTGCAGTCTTACTGTTGACGGTGATCGGTATCGTCTGGATCGGTATTCACCGAATGTTCAGACCCCATGCCGACTATATCCTGAGGCTGATCGAAGGCAGAACCGGAATTCCGGAGAAGCTTCCCTTCGACGTGAAAGGGGAGATGGGCGGTCTCACATCCGCGCTGGTGAGATTTTTCACTGATATGCGCAGATTCATACTGCAGATAAAGAACGCCGGAATGCAGAGCCAGGAGATCGGAGAGGATCTCGTCAAGCAGGCAGGAGAGATCGTCAAGCAGACACAGATGATCAGCGAGACCAACGAATCGATACAGGGCAAGGTAAAGGACCTGGATC
>JBNGED010000421.1:0-2828 GCA_049975605.1 Sediminispirochaetaceae bacterium
AGCCATCGTTCAGGCCGACGCCCTCTCGGGTACCGGGCAGAGAGTCGGCATGCGGATAATAGCATCCCCTTCCCTCGCCCAGGTCGACATCGAGGGCTTCGGGGAATTAGAAGAGACGATGCGCGGTATCTACCGCCGGGTCAACGAGGACAACTACGGGCGGATCGACTTCGAATTCGTACGCCCCGACAGCAGCGCGGAGATCGAAGAGCTGAACAACCGGTACGGTATCGAACCGATCACATGGCGGACAGGCAACGGAGAGAGGAATCAGGGTCTCCTTGAGATTGTCCTCACCTACGGCGAACGTAACGAGAGGATCCCTCTCAATATTCTTTCAGGTCTCTTCGGGGGATACTCCCTTCAGCAGCCGGAGGTAATCGAAGATTCGGTCCGTCAGGGGCTCCGTTCACTGGTGTCGGCGAACCCGCGGATCGCCTATGCAGTCGGCAACGGCGAGCTTGACCTGCAGGACCCTCAGCAGGGAGCGGCGGCATTTTCCATGCTCCTCGATGAGCGGTTCGAGGTAGTCCCCGTTGATCTCTCCAGTGAGGCAGTCCCCGGTGACATTGACACGTTGATTATAAACGGTCCCCGGAATTCCTACAGCGAAGCTGCCCTGTACCGGATCGACCAGTTCGTCATGAACGGAGGAGGACTCTTCATCCTTCTCGACCGGCACGTCCAGAACATTCCCACCCAGCAGCAGATGATGGCAGGCGCCCGACCGACCTGGGAGGGAAACGCCACCGGCCTCGAAGAACTGCTCGGTGCCTGGGGCGCCGAGCTCACCGGGAACATCGTACTGGACCGGGAAAGTTTTATATCAAGACAGCAAAACCGGGAACAGCAGCTCTATCAGGTCCCGATCCTGCAGGGCGACAGTATCAACCGGAAGAGCGTAATCACTTCCGGACTGGAAGACATTGTTCTTCTGAACGCCGGTGAAATTCGGCCCGCCTTCGAAATCTCAGGCGATGTTGGACCGGGGGAGTCCGCAGGGAATGAGCAGGAACAGCCGCCGAATTACACGGTACTGCTCGAGAGCTCGCCGGAAGGATGGACCGTTCCGGATCCCACGGCGATCAGCCCCTACATGCAGGGCCCGCCCAATCCGGAAGATACGGAGAGGCTGGATCTGGCCGTCCTCCTCGAAGGAAGATTCGAGAGCACCTTCGACGGTCCGGTGGATCTGCAGTCGAGTGGCCCGCCTGAATCCGACAGCACTGCCGGTTCGGATAGCACTGCCGGTTCGGCCTCCTCAGCTGACGTCTCCGTAAGCGATACCGGTTTTTCCGGTGTCCGATTCCGCCGGGAATCCGTTGAACCTTCCCGGATCGTGGTCGTCGGAACTTCGGCGCTCACCACATCACAGCTTCTCGATCCCCAGTCGCGGACCCCGAACGGTACCTTTTTGCTCAATATCCTGGACTACATCAACGGGGCGCCCGGTTTTGCCGAACTCCGCAGCAAGGGTTTGGAAGTGCCGCGCCTGCAGATACCCTTTCCCGCCTACCGCCTGGCGGCCCGCTGGGGCAACACCATTCTGGTGCCGGTCCTGGTTCTGGGTGTCGGGCTGGCGGTCTGGTTCCGCCGCAGAAGCCGTTCCCGCCGTATCAAGGCCTACTTCCAGGACAAGCCGGAGGTTGAAAAATGAAGAGGACAGTAATATACGCATCTATCGCGGTCCTGCTGGTACTGATTTTCGTCATCCAGGAAACCACTGACGGCAGGAAGAATACCCTGACAGTACCGAAGCCGCCTGAGAATATCGACATGATAGTCATGGAAAAAGACGGAAACTCCATTGAAATGAGCGGCCAAGCAGGTACGGACAGCGAAGATTTTTCCGGATGGATAATCGGCCCGGAAGAGTTTCCTGCGGATAAAGAAAAGATCAGCGGGCTCGTAGGCTCGCTCAGGGATGTCGGCGCCGCGGACGTCATCAGCACGAGAGAATCCTACGACAAATTCGGTCTCGACGGCGATACGGAGAGACTCATGCGCTTCTTCGCGGAAGGGAGAGAGTTCCTCACGCTTCATCTCGGGAACACAGCCTCTTCGGGAGGGTCTGTGTACGGCCGGATAGATGACCGCAGGGAAGTGGTTCTGCTGCCCCGGGACCTGGCCGATCAATTCACCCTTGAAGTGTCGAAACTCCGGGAAAAACAGATGGCCTCCATTCCTCAGGATGAGATAAAGAGGATCGTGATCAACAGCCCCGGCGTAGAAGAGCTCCTGATATCCCGGAATGGGACGGAAGACCCTGCCTCCGACGCCGAACTCGAATGGGAAGCCCGGTTTGCCGGTGCCGATTCGGCGGAGGATATCGAATCAGGACGCTTCCGGGACTTCTTCATCGAGCTTGCCGATATGAGAGCGTTAAGCTTCCTCGATAAAGACCCGCAGGGGGAGCCATGGGCGGATCTCGACATTTTCCGACAGGACGGCGTCCGGGTTAATGTTTCTTTCTGGCCGCCCGATGACAACGGAGAATTTCCCGTCATAGTGAGCACCAGTCCATACAGGTTCACCCTGCCGAACTGGAAGGCCCGCAGGCTTTTTCTCGGAATAGATTCTTATTTCGAGGCTTTCGAGGATTAGCGGCCATACAGGGGCGCGGACGCGCCCCTGTGGGCTTACCTTTTCGGGCACGCTTTTTTCCCTGCCCCGGCTCCATCCCGTCCGCTAAACTCGGCAGTCATATCCGACCGTATCTCCCGGGGTATTGAATTTTCACGGATTTCCGCGGATACTTTTCAAAGTACTATCAACACAGACGAGGGACGAACGTGGGACTGAATGAATGCGCGGCGCTGGCCGACAAC
>JBNGED010000422.1:0-2828 GCA_049975605.1 Sediminispirochaetaceae bacterium
CGATGATCCCGTTCAGCGGGGACTTCAAATCGTGCCGCACGACCCTCTCCACGTCATTCCTCAGCTGTTCCGCCCTTCGATGAACGGTGATATCCCGCGCGATGTACACCGCCTGGCCTGTCAACACCGTAGGGTCCCCGGCGTGTACGACCGGCCAGACCGATATCTCCACGAAACGCTGGCTCCCGTCACGGCCGCAGCGTGTACGGACTTCCGGATGTCTGTCCGCGGGGATACCGCCCTTTTCTCCGAAGGAGTATTCGGTCTGCTTTTCTCCGCATGGTTCAAGAACCTGACTATCCATATCGAAACAGTATCCGTTCAGCGCTTCCTCCCGTGTAATTCCCTGCACATCGAGGAAGGTCTTGTTGGCGTCCACTACACGGCAGCTGTCTGTTTCAAGCAGCACCACCTCTTCAGGAATATTGTCGAGCATCGTGGAGGTGATACGCTGCGCGTGCTCGATCTCGTTTCTCTTCTGCTCCAGCAGCTCGTTGCGATGTTTGAGCTCCTGCATGAGGATGGAAAAGGGGTCCTTGAAACCTGTGACGATAACGCCGCGGTAGATCAGGTAGAACGAGACGATCTTAAAATAGTGTCCCAGAAGGTTGGAGAGGTCGTAGACTCCCACGTACATGATGAAGGCCAGCTCCGCGCACATGGTGAGGACCAGCGAGGCGTACAGGTATAGGATCACCTTCGGTGAAAAATAGTCCCGGCGTCTAATCAGGAGGACCAGCGCGGCCGCCAGAACGGCAACGATAACCAGTTCGCTTACCCTTTTGAAGGGAGTAAGACCGACCCCCTCGATGTAGCACACGGGAAATATTCCGGCAAACACCGAAGCCGCCGCCGTTGCCGCGACGATCCCCCAGATGAAGAAAGTTCTCCAGGCCGAAATTGTATACCGCAGGAAGAAGAGCGCCAGGAAAAGCGCCGCGCTCTCCATCGCTCGCCCTACGATCCACAGCTGCGTGGCGAGGTCTGCACTGTATTCGGGAAAAACTCCCATCCCCTTGTAGGCAAGGGTGTGAAGCAGATCGATGATGCCGACATACAGATAGGCGACACCGATGAAGATAAAGTAGCTGTTCTCATGGTACTCCCTGGCATTCCATGCGATAAAAAAAATCACCAGCGCCACGGATACGGAAAACAGTTCCGCGAATGTATGGGCGAGGAGAAAAGAATGGGAATTGAGGAGGAACAGAACCGCCAGTCCGAATATTAGTATCACTGCGATATTAAAAATCTGGGCGCCCGCCTCTCTCCGTTCCGCGGTCATCAGGATCTACTCTATTGTCAGATAATCCATCGGCGAGAGCACGTCTACCGGTACATCGGCCTTCTTGGCAAACCTTACGGCGTCCTTCCTGTTCCCGACGATATCGCCCCAGTGGTAGGGTACGGCCTTTACCGGCTGCAGCCGATTCACCGCCTCCGCAGCGCTCTCCGCGTCGAAGGTATAGGTGCCTCCCACCGGCAGCAGGGCTATATCCAGTCCCTTCAGCGCTTCAATTTCCTCAATCGTATCGGTATCACCGGCATAGTAGATTCTTTTTCCCTCCATCTCCACGATGAAACCAAGCCAGTTGTTCTCACGGGGATGAAATGGCTTCTCGCTGTTGTACGCCGGCACGCCGAGAATCCGGACCTTTTTCTCCTCGAAAACCTCGCCGGGAGCAAGGACGGTACCGAATCCCAGCTCTTCCGCTCCGTCGGCGCAGGTGATGACTTTCCCGTCCTCCTTGAGGACCGCTTTGATATCACTGCGCGACAGATGATCATCGTGAATATGACTGACCAGGACGAAATCCCCATCATGGGGCTCGCCGTCTATCTTCCAGGGATCTATGTACACAGTGTACATACCGCTTATCTGAAAACTTGCGTGTCCAAGCCATGAGAGTATAACCGACATGAGCGACTCCTTCGCGGCAGGCAGGTATCCGGAATCTCCTGCCGTAAATACCGTTTTGATATAGAATACCATAAAACAACGGGTTTTCCTATTCTAAAATATCTGCTATTTTACCCTGTACGCTTCCAAAAAAACGGGAACCGAACAATCACTGTGAAGGAGTATGATCTCATGGTAGAAGGATACGCACCGAAACTGAATTTACTGGAGACGGAAAGGGCAATCAAACTCGTCAAAGACACATTCGAACGTAAACTCGCCGCCCACCTGAACCTCCAGCGGGTGAGTGCTCCCCGTTTCCTGGAGGTCGGCAACGGGCTGCAGGATGACCTGGCGGGAACCCAGGTCCCGGTCGGCTTTCATGTCAAGCACCGGGCCAATCGGATCGAAATCGTCCACTCCCTGGCCAAGTGGAAACGGATGGCCTTGAAGCGCTACGGGTTTGCACCCGATACGGGTCTTTATACTGATATGGATGCTATTCGCAAGGATGAAGATGTGAGCGAGATCCATAGTATCTATGTGGACCAGTGGGACTGGGAGAAGTCCATTACCCGGGACCACCGGACCCTTTCCTATTTGAAGTTCACCGTACGCGAGATATACCGGGCCCTTCTCGACACGGAAGCGGTAGTCGCGGAAGAATTCCCCATGATCCGGTCCCGGCTTCCGAGGGACATAACCTTTATCCATGCCCAGGAGCTGGAGGACCGCTGGCCCGACCTGAGCCAGAAGGAGCGGGAAAACGAAGCCGCAAGGGAGCTGGGAGCCTATTTCCTGGTCGGTATCGGCGGCCGTCTCAAATCCGGTCAGCGCCACGACGCCCGCGCCGCCGACTACGACGACTGGATTACCATCAATGAAGAAGGTACCATGGGACTGAACGGTGACATCATTGTTCTGGATC
>JBNGED010000423.1:0-2813 GCA_049975605.1 Sediminispirochaetaceae bacterium
GTGAGTAGCTCCCAGAGCGAGGGACCCCTCTTTGAGATCCTGAGGCACCGCCCGTAATGATGATTCGGTTATATTGATGATGGTAGGCAGAACCATGATTGCAAGAACGATCGCCGCCGTGAGTATCCCGAGGCCGGTTGGACTCCCGAACAGGCCCCGAATGATCGGAGCGATAAAGAAGAAGCCGAACAGTCCGTAAATGACCGATGGTATGCCCGCCAGCAGTTCGACGCCGCTGCGGATAATCCGCGCCGACTTCGGCGTGGACATCTCGGCCATGAAGATTCCGACCGCCAGTCCGATGGGGACCGCCATAACAAGGGCCCCGAAAGTGACCCAGAAGGAGCCGACGATGAATGCCAGTATCCCGAACGACGGCGGATCCGCGGTCGGCTGCCAATCGCTGGACAGCAGGAAATCAAAGAAGCCGACATATTGGAACAGAGGCAGTCCTTCAGCGGCAATGAAGAGGGTAATGAATATGACACTTAGTACGGAGACCGAGGCGAATATGAGAAACGTCGATTCAATGACCTTCTCAAATCTTTTTCTTTTCATATAAAGGGACTCCTGCTGAGGAATTAAAGCGTACTACCCAGATTAGTCCGCTTCGGTTTAGGGTTTTATCATTTTTGTGTTAGGATTTTGTTAAAATACCTTAATAATTGCGGATAAAAAAAAGGCTGTCCTCCGCAGAAGACAGCCTTCGTTTTCATTCAACTGTCAGTTCGTGTTACGGAAGAGGAATGAAATCCAGTTCGGCAACGATAGCCTGACCTTCATCGCCGAGGATGTAGTCCACGAAGGCCTGCTCGACTTCGCCGAGTTCGCCGACGTGCACCACGTTGAGATAGCGCTGAACGGGGTATGACTTGTTGTAGACATTGTCTATGCTGGCTTCAACGCCTTCGAGAGTCACGGCCTTGAGTCCGGGTTCGCTCACGAAACCGAGACCAACGTAACCGATAGCGTAGGGAGTGTCGCCGACCTTGGCGGCCATGTCGCCGTTGCTGGTTACGACGCCGTGATCAGCTGCGAACTCGTAGCCGCCGCCTTTGAGGACCTTGACTTCGAAGGTCTCGTAGGTACCGGAAGCTTCGTCACGGTTGAAGACAACGATCCCCTGATCGGGTCCGCCGACTTCGCTCCAGTTCTTGATCTCGCCGGCGTAGATCCTGGCGAGCTCTTCGATTGAAAGGTTGGAGATGGTTACGGTGTCCTTGTTCACTACCGCTGCGATCGCGTCAAGAGCTACAGGGACGGCTATAACACCCTGATCGGCTTCCGCGGGTTTGGGCTCGCGGGAAGCAGCGCCGAGGGAGTACTGACCGGAGATAACACCCTTGATACCGTTGCTGGAACCAACACCTTCATAGCTGATGTGTACGTTGGAATGTATGTCCTTCCATTCTTCGATACAGGCGGTAATGATCGGATCAACAGTAGTAGAACCGCCGAAGGCGTAGTCGCCGCTGAAACCTGAAGCATCAGCTTCGCTCTGTCCCCCTGCGAAAGCCATTGCGGCAACCAGCAGCAGAACCATAACTGTGAGAAGTTTTTTCATCTTTTCCTCCATTCAAATTTACCGGCCGGAACCGGCTTGTATTCTTATTACGATTGAAACGTAATTGAGGAGCATAAGAATAGTGTGAATGTTGTGTTAAAAAGGCGTTAAGTTAAAAAGCCGTCCGGATTATTTGCAACATACCGCCGAATGCGGTACTATCACCAGTATGCACCGTATTACCATTTTTCACTACCACCTGCAGACCGGCGGCATTACCCAGGTCATCGCAGACTCCGTTTATTCAGTACTGCAGCAGTCCCCTGATCAGTTCGAGATAAAAATCGTCTCCGGCCGGCAGGAGCAGACCGACGAGTTCATCGCCCGTCTCAACGACAGAGTACCGTCTCCCGTCAACGCCGAAGTATTCAGTATGATCGACTATGTCGATGTGATGAATGATCCCCCGGACACGGCCCGGATCAGACATGAAATGCTGCGCCGATACGGCGGCACCACGTGGTGGATCCACAATTACCACATCGGCAAGAACCCTCAGTTCACCAGGGCGGTTGTGGATATCGCCCTGCAGCATCCGGAACAGCAGATCGTCCTCCACATCCATGATTTTCCGGAGAGCGGCCGTTTTCTCAATCTGAAAAAAATCCAGTCCCAGATGGACGATGTTCTCTATCCCGTATGTCCCAACGTACGTTATGCAGTTATAAACAGCCGGGATTATCATATACTCACGAAGGCGGGAATACCCGAGAACCATGTTTTTCTCTTGAATAACCCTGTCAATGCCGAGGGTAACGGCTTCATCGACATCTGGAGCGTCCATGACAAGATCAACCGGTGGGCTCAGGACAAACTCCCCTTCTGGCATGAGAACGGGAAGCTGATTCTCTATCCCATCAGGGCGATCCGGCGCAAGAACGTGCTGGAAGCCGCCCTCCTCACGAAGCTCCTCGACACACCGGCCAACCTACTGGTCACCCTCCCCGGCCGATCGAACCAGGAAAAACAATACTCCGACCTCGTAGAACGGGCCTTCGAAGAGAAGCTCGTTCCCGGCGCCTGGGCCCTCGGCACGCACCTGGAAGAATTCGAGACTTCCTTCAACGAACTGACCCACTCCGCCGACTTGATAGTGTCCAGCTCCATCCAGGAAGGGTTCGGATATCTGTTTATCAACTCCATTCTCTGGTCCGTGCCCCTCGTAGCCAGAGACCTCGACATCCTGGACGGAATAAAACCCCTTTTTACCCCTGACAGCAGCCATTTTTACCGGGAGATCACCGTTCCT
>JBNGED010000424.1:0-2813 GCA_049975605.1 Sediminispirochaetaceae bacterium
CGCTTATCCCCCTCCCTGACAGACAGAAACAGAGGATCCTCGAAAGGCTTGAGGGCCGGATCAACAGCTCCGGCGAACTCGTCATGAACTCGTCCGAGACCCGCAGCCAGGCGAGGAACCGGGAACTGGTCCTCGAACGGGCTCACCGGATGATCCTGGAAGCCCTGGTGCCGGCTAAAAAGCGTCGCCCCACCCGCCCGACCAGAGCTTCCCGGGAGCGGCGTCTCAAACAGAAGAAGACCCGCTCGGAGAAGAAGAAGCTCCGGAAGGACCCGCCGGTTTAAGACTGTAAGTACCGGACCTGGCCGGAAAATGCGGGGCCTGCACGCCGGTCTGATCCGGTCCACCCTGCAGGGCCCTCACGCCGGTCTGATCCGGTCCGCCCCGCAGGGCCTGCACGCCGGTCTGATCCGGAAAATGCAAGCCTGCCCGCGGTCAGAGATGTGGCAGCAGGAAGACAGGTTTTCAACTCCGCCGAACCTGCCGATAGAAATAGTATGGACACTTCCCATTTTACCGTTCTGGCTATCGACGACGATCCCACCCAGCTGGAGCTGCTCCGGGTTTATTGTTCCGAATTGGACTACCCGCATACGGAATTCATCGGCGCGGCGACCGCCGAAGAGGGATACAAGCTTCTAAAAGAGCGGACGGTCGACCTGGTGCTGTCCGATTACCGGCTGCCTGACCACACCGGCCTCGAGGTGCTGGAGTACATCAAACAGTACAACCCCCTGATCAGGGTCGTTATCATGACAGCCTTCGAAAACGTGAGTGACGCAGTGGAAATCCTGCAGAAGGGAGGCGATGACTATCTGATCAAACCCACCCGCAAGCAGGACATCGAACATCTCCTGGTGAGAATATTCGAACTTCAGAGTATCGAGCGCGAGAACCAGGTCGTGGATGAAGAGATACATTCTCACTTCGAACACCTGCCCCTCGTGTACCGGAGCGAAGCCATACAGAACGTGCTGAACGTTGTGGCCCGCTCGGCCCGCAGCAACGCGACAGTTCTGATTACCGGCGAGAGCGGCACCGGAAAGGAGCTCATCGCCCGGCTCATCCATCAGACCAGTCTGCGCAGTGACAAACCCTTCGTTACCGTCAACATCGCCGCCCTTCCGGAAAGTCTCATGGAGGGTGAGCTCTTCGGTCACGTCAAGGGGGCCTACACCGGGGCGGACCAGGACCGGATGGGCCGCTTCGAAGAGGCCGACGGCGGGACCCTCTTCATCGACGAGATCGGCGAAGTGCCTCCGCCGATCCAGGTCAAGCTCCTGCGGGCCATACAGTTCGGCCAGGTCCAGCGGATCGGAGAGAACCTGACGAGGGAACTGGATGTCCGCATCATCGGGGCCACCAACCGCGATCTCGAACGCATGGTGGAAGAACACGAGTTCCGTTCCGATCTCTACTGGCGGATGAACGTGGTCCATATCCACATCCCGCCCCTGCGGGACCGCAAATCGGACATTTCCGAACTGAGCCGGCACTTTATCGAAAGATTCAATGAAAAAAACAAGCGCTCCATCCAGGGAATTTCAAGGGAAGCCCTCGATCGGCTCATGCAGTACAACTTCCCCGGGAATGTGCGGGAACTGGAAAATATCATCGAACGGGCCATTATCATGGCCCGCGGCGCTCAGCTTACCCGGTCCGATCTTCAGCTTCCCGACACCGGCGGCTCCGGAGCATCCGGCGGCGGCCGGGACTCCACGGACAGCCGCGCCGCGTCTGAAGGGCTGAACGGCCCCACTGACGGGAGCTACCAGCAGCAGATGAACGCCTTCGAGACCCGCCTGATCAGCACGGTCCTCGATGAAGCAGACGGCAACCAGTCGGAAGCCGCCCGCCGTCTGCAGATAAGCGAGCGCCGGCTGCGTTCGAGGATGGAAATCCTGGGAATTAAAAAGCCGTAAGCCTGAAATCAGGGTTGAGAAATTATGACCGGCTTGTAACGGCCGGCGGCTTCCATTATAGTAGAGCACATGTTAGAGATGCACCTTCGGAACACTACCATCAACTCCATTCCCGTCCTCGAATTATACCGTGAGAAGATGGAACACGATCGGCGGCCGATAATCATCATCCTGCACGGTTTCGACGGCTCCAAGGAGCGCAAACTGCAGCATGCCTACATGGCCGCGGCGGCGGGCTCCTTCGTCGTACTTCCCGACGCGGTCCGGCACGGGGAGCGGGAGGACGCGGCCTTCGCCGCCCTCTCCTACGAGCAGAAGGCGGAATTCCTGTTCGATATTGTTGAAGAGACCGCCGGCGAAATACCCGCCATCCTGGACCACTACCAGCAGCAGTCCTTCATCCACAGTGAAGCCTGCGGACTGATCGGCAGTTCCATGGGAGGGATGATCATTTACGAATACCTGTCCCGGTTCGGCACCGACAGGCTGAGAACCTGCGGAGTCATTATTTCCAGTCCCGATTTCGGCAGTATCATCGACCGCAACCTGGAAAATGAGGCCTACGCCAATATTCTGCCGCCTTCGGAGATCAAACGCATCAAGACCAGACAGCCCCTGCCGGCCATCGGGCAGCTCAGGGATTTCCCACTCTGCATCCTCAGCGCCGAGGATGATCCGATCATGCCGATTCAGCCGGTAAAAAATCTGTATTCGACGCTTCACCAGGCCTACACGAAGAAGGAAGCGTTAAAGATGCACACCTACCGCAACACCGGTCACCAGACAACTCCGGAGATGATGAGGGAATCGGTAGAGTGGATGCACACCTGGCTTTTTTCAGATTCATGACAGGGGAAGAATAAAGAAGTACATCATCAGGTAGTGGGAGAG
>JBNGED010000425.1:0-2806 GCA_049975605.1 Sediminispirochaetaceae bacterium
GGATTTCCGCTTCGGGATCCGGGATGAGCGACGGGGCTTTTTCGGTGGCGGCGCAGGCGGTCAGCAACATTGCAGCAATAAGGACCAGCAGCGCCGGGAGGTATGTGCGTACTGTCTTCATAGTCTAAAGGTAGAATATCAGGTGAGCTTCTGCAAGGGAAAAAAGTGTCTGACGGGGTGCGCGAGCGATTGGAGCGGAAACCCTGCAGCCCGCGCAGCGGCCGCCCGGCGAGCGGGAGTGAGCCGGAAGGCGGCCGCGGTCCGGGTTGACCAGGTGAGTCTGGCTGTATGAAGAAGCAAGCGTTTGTGATGCCAGGCGAACCCGGGCGCGGGCGAAGCGTTGCAGCGGAAAGCACGGTCCCGGACAAGGAGGGGATTGCCCGGTCTGAATCCCCATGTCCGGGACGCGCCCGATAATTCCCTAGTACAGCCCGGTGAAGTTCCCGATCACGAAGATGGTGCCGGCGACGATTGCGCTGGCGACGATGGTCATGAAGACCCCCGCGACGGCCATGTCCTTGATTGAGAAGTAGCCGGCGGAGTAGGGGATGACGTTGGTGGGGGTGCTGGTGACCAGGATGAAGGCCATGCTGGTGGTGAGGGCGGCCGGAATCGAGATGCTGAGGGGGTCGACGCCGATGTTCTGGGCCAGGGTGATCATGATCGGGATGATGATGGTGGCGGTGACGGTGTTGCTGGAGAAGGCGATTTTGAGAAATGAGATGATCAGCACCACCAGGAAGACCTGCATGAAGGGATGCAGGGCCCCGATCCCGCCGAGGAAGACCACGGCCAGCCAGCCGGCGGCGCCGGTCTCGTAGATCATCATGCCGATGGAGATGCCGGTGACGATCAGAAGAATGCTGCTCCAGGAGATCTCTTTCTCCACTTCGCCCCAGCTGATGCCGCTCACCTTCGGGAAAAAGAAGAGGGCCCCGGTCAGAAGGACCGGCATGGAGATGGGGATGGAGATACCGAGCCATTTTTCGAATAGGGGCGTGGTGAGCCACAGGACCACGGTCAGCAGGAAGATGACGAGGGTGACTTTTTCCTCCCGGCCCATGGCGGGCAGGGCTTCGTATTCGGCATGGAGTTCCTCGCGGGTCTTCTGCAGGTGTTTCATTTCAGGTCTGAAGAAGAGCATGATAATACCCCAGGTGGGAAGGAGGAGGAGAAATCCTGCCGGGACGCCGTAGAGCATCCAGCCGGCGAAGCTGAGGTCCACCCCGGCCATCTCCTTGAGGAAGCCGATGGCGAGGGGATTGGGTCCGGCCCCGGACGGGGCGGTGATTCCGCCGATGATAGGGCCCCAGGCGCAGGAGATCATGAGGGCCTTGCCGAAGTTGCTCTTCATCGGGGTGACCCCCTCTTCCTTGAGGATCGAGACGCCGAGGGGCATCAGCATGGCCGCCACGGCGGTATTGGTGATCCACATGGAGAGGATGGCCCCGACCACCAGGAATCCGAGGATGATGATGCTGGTGCGGTTGCCGGTCTTCGACAGGAGGTAGACGGAGATGCGGTTGCCGAGACCTGACCTGGTAATAAAAGATGAGAGGGTCAGGACGCCGATGAAAAAGATGAAGATGTGATTGCCGAAGCCGACCATCACGATGTCCTTGAAGGTGTCGACCCTGAAGAGGGCCAGGAGAAAAATACTGAGGAGGCCGGTGACGTGAAAGGGGACCGCCTCGGTCATCCAGAGGATCAGGGCGAAGAGGAGGATCCCCATGGCGGTCTGTCCGGTTACGGAGAGGGTGGCGTCGCCTACCGTGCGGACCGCCTCGGGCAGCGGAAAGAGGGCCGCGGCGAGGGCGGCGGCGAATGCGACGGCCAGGAATATCATCCGGGCTGTCGGGGAGGGGGCGGTGCCGATTTTTTTCGGTGCTGTGCTCATGTATCTTTCTCCTTCTAAAAAAAACTTGGGCCTGGTTGGGCCGGGTTGGCCATGCTCAGGGCTTGGCCGGGGCCCGGCTAAGGCGGGCGATACAGCGGCCGGCGCCAGGTTAAGGTTTGCCGGTCACTGCCGCCTACCGCGCGGCGGGGGCTGCTTCCTTCAGAAGACTTCCTTCAGCAGGCTCCCCACCAGCCGGGGGCGTTCGGCCACACGGGCCCCCGCCTTTTCGAGGGCGGCGATCTTATCCTTAACAGAGCCGGTGCCGCCGCTGACGATGGCCCCGGCGTGCCCCATTTTTTTTCCTTCCGGGGCGGTGCGCCCGCCGAGGAAGGCCACCAGGGGCTTGGTGAAGCTGCCGTCGGCAATGGCGGCTGCAACCTCCTCCTCCATGGTCCCGCCGAGTTCGCCGATGATCACTACGGCGTCGGTCTCCGGGTCGGCCTGGTAGAGGGGCAGCATTTCGGCGAAACGCACTCCCGGAACCGGATCGCCCCCCACGCCGATCAGGGTGGAGACGCCGAAGCCGGCGGCGACGACCATCGAAGTGACTTCGTTGGTGAGCGAACCGCTGCGGGTCATGATCCCGATCCGTCCCGGAGTGTAGACCCGCTTGATCCAGTAAGGGAAAAATCCCATCATCGCCTTGCCGGGAGAGATAACGCCGGAGGTGTTGCCGCCGACTACCATGGCCCCTTCGACGAGGGCGGCCCGCCGAATCTCCACCGCGTCGTGGACCGGGATCCCGTCGGCCACGGTGACTATTTTTTTTATCCCGGCATCGAGGGCTTCGAAGACGGCGTCTTTGGTAAAACGCGGAGGTACGAAGAGCATGGAGGCGTCCACGGAATGGGCGGCTGCGGCCCGGGCGACGGAGTTATAGACCGGGATGTCCTCGACGCTCTGTCCCTC
>JBNGED010000426.1:0-2804 GCA_049975605.1 Sediminispirochaetaceae bacterium
CATTATCGGATAGCATCCCGACACCAGGGAGCGAACACTCTCGCTTGGCAGATTATTCTTGCCGCCCGGGAATCTCTCTCCTCGTGCATCAACGATATCGAAAAGCTCGAGGATTACCGCAAGCGGGGATTCAGCTGCGCCACGATACAGCAGTGGATACCTTTCGAAGGGGCCGCCGGAAGTGACCGTTCCCGGGAGTGATGTGCCGGCTCAATACGGCATCAATCTTCTGTTCACTCCCGGCGCTTCTTTTTCCCGAACATAGGCTTCTCCTCCCCGTGAACGAACCGAATAATGTTCGTTCGGTGGGAAAAAAGGATCAGCACCGCGATCGGCACCGGGAACCAGAGCAGGGGCGCGGAGAGGACCGCCGCCCCCGTGCCGTGCAGCACGAAGACGATCACGGGGAAACCAATTGCCGCCGCCAGCGAGCCCGCCGAGACTATCCCGGTGATCACGATCGTCAGCACGAAGACCGCCAGGGTCAGAACGAAGCCCAGGGGGTAGAGGGCGACGATCATCCCCGCCGCCGTAGCCACCCCTTTTCCCCCGCGGAAGCCCGCGAAGACCGTCCAGATGTGTCCGATCACCGCCGCCGACCCCGCGCAGAGGGCCGTCACGTCCGGCGGCAGAAGGGCCGCATCCATCCCCCCGAAGAGCGGCAGCCGGGCGATCAGCAGGACCGCCGCCGCTCCCTTGGCGATATCGATGAGGATCACCGCGACCCCCGCCGGCCAGCCGAAGACCCGGACCGTGTTGGTCCCCCCGGCGTTGCCCGAGCCGAAGTTGCGGATATCTTTCCTGAAAAAAATCTTCCCCGCCAGAATACTCGTGGGAAAAGATCCGGCCAGGTAGCTGAGGACAAGAATTGCGGCGAAGTGGAGGCCGGCCATTATTCGCTGCCTTCGCCGGTTCTGTCAGGGCCCGCTGTGCCCGCTGTGTCCCCGGAATCGGCCGCGGATGAACCCCGGCCTGCCTCCGGCGGCTCGAAATAGGCCACCGCCGCCGTACCGAAGCCCGTGTGGGTCGCCAGGGCCGGCGAGGCGTCGAGGATGAAGATATCCCGGTCGGTGCTGAAGTGCTCCTCGATCCGTGCCCGGAACCACCCGGCGATCTCCCGGTTGTCCACGTGGGCGACGGCGAAGTCGCTCTTCCCGCCCTCTCCGAGGCTCGAACGGATCATCTCGATGATCCGCTCCTTTCCGGCCTCCGCACCGCGGACCATGGCGGCCTTGACCACCTTGCCCTGCCCGTCGATGGTCAGGAGGGGCCGCAGCCTCAGCAGTTCGGCGATCAGGCCTCTGGTTCTACCCAGACGGCCGCTGCGGATCAGGGCCTCGAGGGACGGGATCGTGATCAGGAGCCTGGTCCTTGCAACCAGATCTTCGATCCCGGCCCTGATCGCCTCGACCGGCCGGCCCGCCTCGATCCATTCCACCGCCCGCCGCGCGATCAGACCGGCGCCGACGGTCACGTTTTTCGAATCGATGATGCTCACCGCCTCCTTCGCCTTGATACGCCCCAATGCGCTGCGGGCGGACGCCACGGTCCCGCTGAGGGCTTCGGACAAGCCGAGGTACACCACCGACTTGTAGTGGGCCGTGAGAAAGGCGAAGGTCTTCTCGAAATCCCCCGTGGCCGGCTGGGACGTGGTGCCCGGCGTGTCCGTCCAGCTCCGCAGGAGCTCGTAGAAGCGGGCCGGCGAGAGGGCCGATTTGTCCAGGTAGCTCTGCTCCCCGAAAATCACCCGCACCGGCACCATGTGGACGAAACATTTTTCCATGAGCTCCTCAGGAAGGTCGCAGGCCGAATCGACAACCAGGGCCGTCTCCGTGTCCGCCGCGTGGGCCGCCTGGTACTGCTTCTCCATGTCGTCGACCTTCTGCTGCGACAGGACCCCGTACTCCCCGGCAATCCGGAACACCTCCTCCGGATCGTCGGTGTGCACGTGGACCTTGGTCCGTTCGGCAGACCCCGCCACGATGAGAGAGTCCCCCATTTTTTCCAGACTGCCCCGCAGGACGGCATGATCGATATCCCTGCCGGCGCTCTCGATCAAACACTCCGTGCAGTACCGGTACCCGACCGTGTCTTCGATCCCGGCCGCCGCCGGCTCCTCGATCAGGTCCAGCCCGACCCCCTGCTCCACCTCGCGGATCTTCCCCTTTTCGATGAAGTTGACGATCCCCTCGATCAGATGGACCATCCCGAGGGCCCCCGCGTCCACCACCTTCGCCTTCCTGAGGCTCGGAAGCTTCTTACGGGTCTCCCGCAGTGAGGCCTTGGCATCATCGAGGGATTCGGAAAAAAGCCTGGCGAAGTCGGAGGTCCTCCGGCTGATGTCCTCGAGGGTGTCCGCCCAGGCCCGCAGCACCGTGAGAATGGTCCCCTCCACCGGATCCGACAGGGCCTCGTAGGTGTGGTCCACCGCCCGGCGCACGATCCGGCTGAAGGCCCTGGTGTTTATCCGGGCCCGGTTCTCGATCCCCTCGGCAATCCCATAAAAGAACTGCGACAGGATCGTCCCGCTGTTCCCCCGGGCCCCCATCAGGGCCGAATCGGCCGCCATCCGGCTCATCACCGACACATTCTGCTCCGAACTCCCCCCGATCCCGTCGATCATCGCCCGCAGGGTCCCGGCCATATTGGTCCCCGTATCGCTGTCCGCCACCGGAAACACATTGATCTTGTTCAGCTGCTCCCTGAACCGCAGGACCCGCCTGCTCCCGGCTATCAGAGCCCTCTTCAAACGAATCCCGTCCAGGTACCTGATCTGCATACGATAACCTCCGTGATGATGGGCC
>JBNGED010000427.1:0-2801 GCA_049975605.1 Sediminispirochaetaceae bacterium
CCTTCTCGGGCGTGGATTTGTAGACCGGAAAAACACAGGCGCTGTCTCCCGAATGGACCCCGGCCGCCTCGATGTGCTGCATCAGGCCGGCGATGTACACGTTTTTTCCATCACATATGAGATCGAGATCGTATTCGAATGCATCCTCGAGAAACTGCTCTACCAGCACGGGACTCCCGTCGCTTACTTCGATACTCCTGTTAAGAAGGTAGTCCAGCTCCTCCCGGCTGTAGGCGATATTCATGCTCTGACCGCCGAGGACGTAGGACGGCCGCAGGAGGACCGGATACCCTATCTCCTCTGCGTACTGAAAGATCTCCCCGGCGCTGAAGGCGGTCCTGTTTTCCGGCTGCCGGACATCCAGCCGCCGCATCAGCTCGCTGAATTCCCGCCGGTCCTCGGTGCTGCGAACGGCTTCCACCGAGGTACCTACGACCTCGATCCCCGCCTCCCGGAGCCGTTCCGCCATGTTGAGGGGCGTTTGTCCCCCCAGCTGCAGCACCACCCTATGGACTTTTTCCTTCTCGAGGATGTTGAGAACAAACTCGGAATGAACCGGCTCGATGTAGAGCCGGTCGGATACGTTGAAGTCGGTGGACACCGTCTCTGGATTCGAGTTTATCATCACTGTTCTGATCCCCGCCTGTTTGCAGGCAAGGCTGGCAAGGGTGCAGCCGGTGTCGAATTCTACTCCCTGCCCGATCCGATTCGGACCGCTGCCGATTATCGCCATGGAGGGAGCTTCGATGGGAGCGCCTTCATCGATCTCTCCGTAGGTCGAGTAAAAATAGGGTGTCTCGGCGCTGAACTCCCCTGCGCAGGTATCGACCAGGTGGTATGCCGGCCGGACACCGCAGCGTTCCCGCAGCCTTCGGATTTCGCTCTCTTCCCGGCCGAGGAGAGATGCGATCCTGCGGTCGGTGAATCCGTACTGTTTGGCCTCCAGCAGAAGGTCACGGGAGAGCTTATCCGGCCCTTTTCCTCCGGGGAAAATCTTCCCCGCCGATTCAATTCGTTCCTCCAGTTCGGCGGCCTCGAGAAGCTGCCACAGGAACCAGGGGTCGAAACCGGTGATGCTGCTGAGCCGTTCTATACACCGTCTTCCCTCCCGTGAAATCACCGTGTAGACCGCCCACAGCCTGAGAGGATGGGCGGTCTCCAGCATCCTGTCCAGTCCGTCGTAACCGATCTTCAGCTTTTCCAGCCCTTCGAATCCGATCTCCGCCGCACAGACGGCCTTGTTGAGGGCCTCCATGAAAACTCTCCCCAGAGCCAGCGACTCGCCGACCGATTTCATCTGGGTTCCCAGCTGATCGCAGCCTCCGGGAATTTTTTTCAGTTCAAAACGCGGCACTTTCACGGCGCAGTAATCCAGGGCTGGTTCGAAGCTCGAAACGGTTCTGCCGGTAATCTCGTTGACGATCTCGTCCAGGGTATACCCCACTGCAAGCAGCGCCGAGCAGCGGGCGATGGGAAATCCGGTAGCCTTGCTGGCGAGGGCTGAGGAACGGGAGACCCTGGGATTCATTTCGATGACGATCATGCGTCCCGTCCCGGGCTGTACGGCAAACTGCACATTCGATCCTCCGCAGTCGACCCCGATCGCCCGCATGATGCGTATGGCCGCATCCCGCATAATCTGGTACTCATCGTCGGAAAGGGTCTGTGCCGGGGCGACGGTGATACTGTCGCCGGTGTGGACCCCCATGGGATCCACGTTTTCTATCGAACAGACCACCACTGTGTTGTCGGAGCTGTCCCGCATCAGTTCAAGTTCGAACTCCTTCCAGCCGGTGAGACACTCCTCGACAAGGGCCTGTCCGACCGGACTCAGGGCAAGAGCGCGCCGAATCATCTCTTCGAATTCCGACTCGTTCGAGGCAATGCTGCCTCCATGCCCTCCGAGGGTGAAGCTCGGCCTTATAATCAGAGGAAGACCCGCTTCACGCCGAAATTCTTCGGCGGACTTAACATCCCCGACAAGCTCCGAGAGCGGCACGTCGAGTCCTGCTTCCCGGGCGATTTTCTTGAATGCTCCCCGGTCCTCCGCAAGCCGTATTGATTCGATCGTGGCGCCAATGATCTCGACATCGTACTGCTCGAAGGTTCCCATTTTCTGCAGTTCGATAGCCAGGTTCAGTGCAGTTTGACCTCCCATGGTCGGCAGGAGCGCATCCGGACGCTCTACGCGAATAATTTCGGCGAGGTACTCCGCTGCCAGGGGCTGGGAGTAGATGACATCGGCGATTCCCGGCGTTGTCATGACCGTAGCGGGATTTGGGTTCACCAGGATGACCCGGTATCCTTCCTCCTTCAGCGCCGTGACCGCCTGGGTCCCGGAGTAGTCGAATTCGCAGGCCTGCCCGATCACGATAGGACCGGACCCTATGATCAAAATGCTGTGTATATCTCTTCTGGCGGGCATCTTCAGCTCCTTTTCCGTGCGCAGGCGATGAATTCGTCGAATATCCAGAGGGTGTCCCGGGGTCCGGGGGCCGCTTCGGGGTGGAACTGCACCGCCCTGATCCGCAGCCCGTCATCCCGTATTCCCTCGACGGTACCGTCGTTGGCATTCCGCATCCACACCTGAAGTCCTTCGGGCCAGGCTCCTGAGGATGCGTTGCCGGGCGCAGCCGCCCGCGAATCGGCGGGCCAGGACCCTGCGGAGGCGCCTTTGAGCCCTGCCGTCCGCGACTCGTTGCCGGGCGCAGCCGCCCGCGGCACGCCGGCCTGCGATTCTTCCAACTCCTTGTGCTTCTCCGGTTCCCGCACCGCGAAGCCATGATTCTGGGAAGTGATGA
>JBNGED010000428.1:0-2784 GCA_049975605.1 Sediminispirochaetaceae bacterium
GCAGAAGGATGTTCATTTTATGGCGGCTGAAGAAGTGATAGAGTGCCATGATGATTTTATGCTCGGCGGAGGAAGATGATGCGGATGCGGAAGAGGCCGCAATTGCGGCGGGATCAGGATTCTCACCCCCTGACCCGGCGGGTTTCAATGTTCTCCGCCGTACCAGCAGCAGCGAGGGGATGAATATCAGCGCAACGATGACGGCTGCCAGTACTCCGAAGGCGGTAAAGATGCCGAAGTTGCGCATGGGTATTACCCGGCTTGTCGACAGGGCGCCGAATCCCGCGATGGTGGTAAGACCGGCGAGTAAGACCGGGCGGCCGATTTTGTGCATGGTCCTGAAGATGATGTCCCGGTGTGTTTCGGGATCGGCTCCGTCCGGGTGGAGGTCGATCTCGTCGTAGTAGTGGCTGATGATGTGGATGCCGTAGGCGCTGCCGACGGCGATCATCAGGACCGGGATGACGGTCGCCACCATGGACAGCGGTACGCGCAGGAGGGCCATGGCCCCCACCGTCCAGATTGTGCTCAGCAGGACCGTGAGCATGGAGATCACGACTCCGCCGATCCGGCGGAAGGAGATGTACAGCGCCGCGAGAACCACTACGACCACCATCGGAATCAGGGTTGCCATGTCGGCCTTCATGTTGTCGGTGACCAGGACCGTAATGGCCGGATTGCCGGCGAGGTAGTAGCGGAAGGGGACCCTTTTTTCCGAATCGAGGACCTCCTTGATAGTGAAGTACAGTTCCTCCCTCTGTTCGGCTTCGAGATCTTCCTCGAAGGTCACCAGGATCTGGGCGGCGGTAAAGTCATCGGAATAGAGCACATTCCGGTAGATGGGCCAGTCCGCCAGGCGAAGCTTCAGATCGCGGATATCCCGATCCGACCCCTCAAAGTTCTCCCCTATAAGCGGGTTCACCGTCATCCCTTCCGGGGTACCTTCTATGTAGTCGGTGTTGGAGAGGGAGAGAACGGATTCGACGTACCGGAGCTGTTCGAACTGATCGGTGAGCCGCCGGATGAGGGCGGTGTGGTCCGGTTCGAAAATTGTGGCGTTTGTAAACTCTATCCCCACTCCCAAAATCATGCTGCTGCCGAAGAGGTCGCTGGTGCGTTTGTAGGCTTTGGCTTCCGGGTGCTCCTCGGGTATGAAATTCATGACGTCGTTGTCCAGGGTTGTGTCCGGAATCTGCACGGTAAAAAAGAGGCTTATGAATATGATGACGATGATGTTAAGCCATGGATGTCGGTACAGTATACGCATCCTGCGCTCCCCCTGCACCTCAGTGCAGTGAATTGAGAAAGACGGTAAACATTTCCTCCACCAGTTCGTCAGGCTCGTAAATACTGTGCTTCCCGAGAATTTTATGCATCGTCGAGACCC
This sequence comes from Sediminispirochaetaceae bacterium, assembly GCA_049975605.1. GTDB lineage: Bacteria > Spirochaetota > Spirochaetia > DSM-16054 > Sediminispirochaetaceae > DSBN01. The sequence goes on from JBNGED010000428.1 coordinate 1,388, forward strand.
GCTGCATGAAGATCGGCACGATGTGGAGAAAAAGTACGGCGGTCTTCTCGGCATCCAGTTCGGGCCGGACAGAGCCGTCCTCGATTCCCATCTTGAGCAGCTCAACTATCCGCCGCTGGATCCTGTCTATGAGACGCATGCATTTCACGGTGGCCGGCCGTTCGCGGGAGATGGAGTCGGCGTAACGCTCCAGTACGAAGGTGAAGTAGATGTACTCGGGCTGATCACGGTAGAACCGTTTGAAATCTTCGGCGGCCTGCCGGAGCCTGTCGTACCCGCTCCCGCCCTTCCGGGCCGCTGTTTCGATGAGCTGATCGATCCTGATAAAGGAGAGGTAGAGCATCTCGAAGGTGAGCTCCTCTTTGCTGTTGAAGTAGAGGTAGAGGGCGGCTTTGCTGAGTTCAGCCTCCCGGGCAATGTCGACCATGGTGGTGTTCTCGATGCCCTTCTGCAGGAAGACTTTCCTGGCTGCTTCGACGATTGATTCCCGCCGCTGCTCCTTCTCTCTTTCCCGCCGTTCCTTGATTCCCATTGAAGACCTGCCGATGCTGTTCTGACTTACAGTTATTTACTGACCAAGGGTCAGTGAATTTATGATAGTGCTTCTCCGAACAGAAAGCAATAGTTATTTTGTCGGAGTTTTTTGTTAGAATTCGGTGTGCTGCGGCTGGTGTTTGAGGACGGCGGGAATAATTCCGGGAATGGAGCTTTTTAATTTAAGAAGAAAAAAATGGCCCCGATACGTGATAATCAATTTTGCATGAGTTATCATGTAAGGTAGATATAAAGAGCTCAGGAGGTTTTCAATGAGAAAAACTAGTCATAAAGCGCTTGTTATTGGTATAGTGTTTCTGCTTCTGGCAGGCGGAGTGTTTGGTCAGGATTTTGGTCATTTTGAGAGTAGTTTCAGCGACTTCGCTAGTGATGTTGCTCAGACTTTACCCCAGGCCTCGACTATCGGGTTGGACTGGTCGGATGCCCGGGTCCGGGGATTCCCTCACTTCGGAGCAGGATTGACCGTTGGAGCGGTGATGATGCCCAAGGAGGCCTTTGAAGACCTCGCCACCGGCATAGGTGTCGCTCTGCCATCGGAAGTAACTGATTCCACTCTTGGTGTTCCTTTACCTGCCTATGCACTCGATGCCCGCCTTGGTTTACCTATTTTACCATTTGATGTGGGAGCCAAACTTGGTCTGCTTACACCTGAGATAGCTGAAAATTTCGGAGGAATGGGAGGTGTAACTGCCGATTACATGCTCGCGGGAATCGAGATCCGTTATCCTCTTATAAAAGGTACCCTCGCATTACCGGCGGTAGCTTTGTCAGCGGGGTACAACTATCTGTCAGGTGGTGTAAATACAGAAGTTACAGGGCTTGCGGGGGATATTACTCTAATG
>JBNGED010000429.1:0-2776 GCA_049975605.1 Sediminispirochaetaceae bacterium
GTATTGGACACTATCATCAGGCTTGCGAAGCATCTCGAACCGGATATCTGGATATCCGATCAGCTCTCCTACTCCGTCACAATCGCACTCATGGTCCTGGAACTGCCCTTCATCTCCTTCTGTCCGCCCCATCCGGCCACTATTCCGGAACCGGGAGCTCTGTACGGCGTACCCCGGTGCTGGCCGAAGGCGCTACAGCCTTCACCGGAAGATCTGTGCAGGCTGGAGAAGGAAGCAGTTCGCGCGGAAGAGTCCTTCGATGAAGTTGTCAGCGCTTTCCTCGCTCGGAGAGGTTTCAAAGACAGACATGCGGGCAGGATTTTCTCACAAACTTCCGGCAGAGCCGTTGTCTTCAATTATCCATGTTTTGAGAAGAATGAAAATGCAGGCGGCCCTCTGCACTTCTACCTCGGGTACAGCTTCGAGCCGTCATCACCCGGTGATCAATGGACGCCTTTTATTCACTCGAAGAAGAAAAAGATATTCATCTCTTTCGGCACGTTCCTTTCCATCCGCGAAGACGTTCTGCGTCGAATTATAATGGTAATGAAGGATGCATTCCCCGATACTCTTCTCCTTGTCGTTGCCGGTGCCAGCGCGGACAAACTCCGGGATCTGCAGGGAGATAGCGTCCGTATAGAAGCATTCGTACCGCAGAAGGGGCTTCTGCCACACGTGGATGCGGTCATACACCATGGAGGTGTCGGGACCTTCACCGAATCGCTTTACTTCGGTAAACCCTCTCTGGTGATGCCTTTCTCGAGCGACCAATTCAACGTAGCGTGCGATGCGGAAAGGATGAAGCTCGGGATTGTTCTCGACCCCAACAGTTTCGGCGAAAGGGAGCTGATCCATGGAATTGGCGCAATTCTCGAAGGAGCATATACTCCGCAGCTCGAGTACTGGCATTCGGAGTTGAAGAGAATGGGGCCCCGGCGTGTCGCACGGCAGATCTTGCGCCAAATAACCGGGAGTACCATACTTGAAGAGAAGGAGAAAGCATGACTGAAGAACGTTCTGTCAGGGAATTAGCTGAACTGCTGCTCACGGAACAACTGTTCGGTGTTCTGTCGACCCATGGGAACGATGGACCTCACTCGGTTATCGTCTCTTTTGCGGTCTCCGATCACTTCAGGGAAATAATCATAGTTACCCCGCGGAGCACCAGGAAATTCGCGAATATACTCAAGGATAATGCGGTATCTCTTTTTCTTGATAACCGGAGCAACAGTATAACCGATCTTCAACGGCTGACTGCACTCGAAGCCAGAGGCCGCGCGGAAGAGATCCCTCAGGAAAAAATATGCATCTACAGGAATGTCTACTCGGCAAAATACCCCGAGCTGAAGGAGTTCGCCGAATCGCCGTCCAATGTTCTGGTCAAAATCAAAGTACAATCGTATGAGATTATCCACCATTTTCAGAATGTAACCATACTGGATGTGAAATGATTGTATCACTCGGCAAGGGCGACACGATGAACAGGCCGGATTTCGGCGGCAAGGCGGCTGTCCTGAACGAACTTATCGGACTCGGTTACAAGGTACCGGAAGGAATAGCACTGTCCACCGATGTCTATCGTCAATATCTCCAGCAGAGCGGAATCAAACCATGGCTCAGCATTCAGCTCGAACAGAGGTCCCTCGATGATATGCGCTGGGAGGAACTCTGGGATCTCGCACAGACCATACGGCTCAGATTTTTAAGAACCCCGATTCCGGAATCACTGCAAATGGCTCTATTGAGCGAGATCAGCGGTTTCTCTGACTTTCCGGTAGCCGTTCGCTCATCTTCCGTGCTTGAAGATACTCCCGGATTGTCATTTGCGGGTCTGCATGATTCATTCACCGATGTCAAAGGGACCTATGCAATCCTCTCAGCCATCCGGGAGGTATGGAGCTCCCTGTGGTCGGACAGGGCCCTCATGTATCACAGGGAATTGGAGCTGGATACCGAGAATGCCGCCATGGGGGTCCTTGTTCAGCGTTTCATCCGGGGAAAGGCTTCCGGTGTCATGTTCAGCCGAAGCCCGGACAACAGTTCGCTCACAGTGATCGAAACGGTCGCCGGATGCAACGAAGATCTCGTGTCCGGCGCACGCGAGCCTGACAGGATATATATCGATCGCAAGGACCGGAAGATAACCCGATGGTTAAAAGCAGACGGAACAAACAGCGCAGAGCTTTCTGAAGAGCAGGTGATAGAATTGGTACGCATTGCTGATTCTCTCGAGAACTCATTCGAACACCCCCAGGATATCGAATGGACTATTGCAGACGAAGAGATCTACATACTGCAGTCGAGACCTATAACAACCATCAAGGAAGCAGACACACCTCTGTGGAAGCTGGAGGACAAACGGAAGTGGCACGCGAGCCAGCATCAATCGCTGGCTGAACTGTATAACTTGAGGAAACGTATCACGGAATCTTTTCTTCCGTCGGTACAGGAGATTTCAAGCGAGCTGGCTGAAGCTGATCTCGATAGTATGGATAAGACCGATCTTGAGCAGGAACTTCAGCGCAGGAATGCTCTGGTGGAGGAATGGGATTACAACTACTGGGAGCTCTTTATCCCCTTCGCTCATGGAGTAAGGCTCTTCGGAGAGACCTACAATCGGATCGTACAGCCGGAATCACCCTTTGAGTTCATACAACTGCTCGTTCATCAGGACTTCAGAAGTGTCCGCCGGAACACACAGCTCCAGCAGATCGCCCGGCTTATTCACGATTCAGGTACCACCGATAGTTTCGAAGAGCTGCCGCCGCACATACGC
>JBNGED010000430.1:0-2773 GCA_049975605.1 Sediminispirochaetaceae bacterium
GAACCGGATATGCCTTCGGCAGCCTTGCGTCGCCGGCGGCCCTGCGTCGTCGTTGGCTTGCGCCGTCGTTGGCTCTGCGTCGTTGGCCCTGCGTCGCCGGCGGCCTTGCGTCGCCGGCGGCCCTGCGTAGTTGGCCCTGCGCCGTCGTTGGCTCTGCGTCGTCGTCGGCCTTGCGCGGATTATAAAAAAGGCCGCAGTCATAACCGCGGCCTCCAATACTCTTATACAGCGTATAACTGCCGTCATCTGAACTTGACGACAACCTCTTCCTCGCTCTCGATCCGGATACCGGCCTCTTCGAGGCGGGCGGCCATCTCCTCATCGCTCATGTCGTCGGAATTCATCACCTGCTTGAACAGCTCGTCGTTGTCGATGATTTTTCCCATGTCCATGTCCATCAGAATGATTGAGTTCCCGTCCCGGAAATGGGCGTTGGTCTCACGGATATCGCCGTCGATGTCCACCTGCACCAGGAAGGACATACTCTCGAAATACGGCTTCATCATCTCGGCCATCATCTCGTCGTCCTGACCCTCGGTTTCCATCTCCATCTCAGATTCTTCTTCGGCCATCTCATCGGGATCGTCGTCCTGATCGATCAGGACCACCAGTTCCGCGGTCCTACCGGGAGTGAACCGGAACCTGAAGGGTGTTTCAGTCCCGTCATCCTCCCCTTCCCCGCCGCCGGGGGCACCGGCCATGGGATCCACCGTCAGGGTGTTGATATCGTCGAATTCGAATACGGCGGTGTAGCCGAAGGAGGTATCGCTCTCCGGCTTCGGAGTGACCGAGACGAACCTGACTCCCTCGCCGAGGGACGCGGCGATCCCTTCCAGCTCTTCCTCGTCGACAAAATCTTCGTTGCCGGCGGGCATTTCACCGCCTTCTCCGCCCATACTCTGCATCATCTGGATAATCTCTTTATCGATCCGGTATTCCATCTCGATGGTTCCCGATCCGTCGCTCCGCAGTGTGATGATCCAGGAACTCCCGAAACAGCCGCTCAACACCAGTACCGTCGTTATCAGGGCGATGAGTACCAGCCCTTTTCTCAGTTTTTTTATAACGCACCTCCTGTCCGTTTTCCTTGAATATAGTGTATCCGCGTCTTTAATGCCAGCTCGTAAAAATATATCCGTTACGGCTGCGAGCACGCCGCGACGAGAGCCCCGGGCGCGCCGCGGCCGGGCCCATACCGCTCCTTCAGGCCGCACAACCCGTCGCGATCGGATCGTACGCCGTTGTCTCATCGGCCGCGGCGGACGGCCGCGGCGGTCGGCGGCTCCCTCCAGCCCCCCCACTTGTACAAGCCACCCCTTCCCTGTACAGTAGTTGGACTTATGCTTGGACGATTCCTGCGATACTACAAACCGCACATGCCCCTCTTCGTGCTCGACATGTCCGCCGCGACATCAATGGCGGCGGTATCCATTTTTTTTCCATACATAACCCGCAGCCTGCTGAAGACCTACATTCCCGGTCGTGACCTGCGCATGATCACAATCTCTCTGGGTTTGATGGCTGCCATCTACATCGCCACCCTGGGCTGCAACTACATTCGGATCAAGTGGGGGCACATCCTCGGGGTGCGGATGGAGACCGACATGCGGCGGGACATTTTCCGCCATATTCAGAAGCTCTCCTTTACCTACTTCGACAATACCAAGACCGGCCACATCATGTCGCGGATCTCCAACGACCTCAACATGATCGCGGAGGTGGCCCATCACGCCCCGGAAGACCTCCTTATCTCGCTGGTGGTAATTGTCGGGGCGTACCTCTTCATGTTCACCTTCAGCTGGCCCCTGGCGCTGATATCGCTGATCCCCTTCCCCTTCATGCTGGTGTGGGGCATCGTCTTCGGGGGACGCATGCGGCACGGCTTCCGGCGGGTGCGGAAGGAGATCGCCGAGATCAACAGCACCGTGGAGAACTCGGTACAGGGTATCCGCGAAGTGAAGGCCTTCGCCAACGAGTCCCTGGAGGAGGAAAAATTCTACACCTCCAACCTGAGCTTCCGGATGGCCAAGGAGGAAGCCTACGGTGTCATGGCCGGCTTCCACTCGGTGATCCACTTCCTGCGGGACTTTTACTACCTGGTGGTAGTGGGCGGCGGCGTATTGCTTATCCTCCGCGGCGTGGTGGAGGTCTACGATCTGCTCTCCTTCGTTCTGTACATCGGAGTCATCCTGCCCCCTATCGACCGGCTGATAAACTTCAACGAACAGCTCCAGCAGGGTGCGGCGGCCTTCGAACGGTTCACCGAAATCATGGACATCGAGCCGGACATCACCGACAGCCCCGGCGCGGCGGACCTCCAATTCGATCACAGTTCGATCTCATTTGAAAAGGTCTGGTTCCGTTATCATGCTTCGCCCGATTGGGTCCTGCGGGGAATTGATCTCACCGTTCCTTTTGGGAAAAAAATAGCCATCGTCGGCGAGTCGGGGGCCGGCAAGAGCACGCTGGTAGCGCTGCTGCCCCGCTTCTACGAAGTGCAGGACGGAGAGGTGCGGATCGGCGAACGTTCGATCATGGAACTCACCCAGCGGTCCCTCCGGGAGAACATCGGCATCGTCCAGCAGAACGTCTTCCTCTTCGACGCGACCATCAGGGAAAATATCATCTACGGCAATCCCGAAGCCTCCGAAGAGGAGATCATCCGGGCTACCCGGATGGCCAATATCCACGATTTCATCCAGCAGCTTCCGGACCAGTTCGAGACCGAAGTCGGCGAACGGGGAGTCAAGCTGTCGGGAGGCCAGAAACAGCG
>JBNGED010000431.1:0-2765 GCA_049975605.1 Sediminispirochaetaceae bacterium
CCGTATCCCATTGCGGGAAGCAGGACTCCTATGTCGGGATACTTTCTGAAGGTGGCCTGGATGGAATCGACCGCGACGCTGCGGGGATCCACCAGTTCACTGGCCCCGTTCCGTTCCGATGCAACGGTTCCTGCGCCGATCTTCATCTCTCCATGGGTAAGGGTGGGGCCGTCTTCGACGACCAGTACCCGTTTGCCTTTGATGACTGAGGGGTCTTCCACCGTCAGGGTAGATTCGGCTTTGATGATCGCAGCATCGGGGTTGTACTTCTTGCAGTGTTCAACGAGGATTTCGACCTCCTTCGGATCCGCCGAGTCGATCTTGTTGATGACGAAGACATCGGCGCGGAGGAAGTTGGTGTTGCCCGGATGGTATTTCAATTCGTGTCCCGTTCTGTGAGGATCGAGGACGACTATTTCCAGATCTGATTTCAGGAAAGGTGTGTCGTTGTTGCCCCCGTCCCAGATGATAACATCGGCTTCCTTCTCTGCTTCCCGGGTAATCGCATCGTAATCTACTCCGGCGTAGATGACCCGGCCGCGGTCGATGTGAGGTTCGTACTCTTCCATCTCCTCGATGGTGCATTCATACTTTTCGAGGTCCGAGGTTGCGGCATATCGCTGCAGTCTCTGTTTAACCAGGTTCCCGTAGGGCATGGGGTGGCGGATAGCAACGGCCTTCTTTCCCATCTCGGTCAGGCAGTCGGATACGGCCCTGGTGGTCTGTGATTTGCCGCAGCCGGTGCGAACGGCACAGATCGATACTACCGGCTTCGATGATGCAACCATTGTCTCTGTAGGTGAGGGAAGCAGGAAATTGGCTCCCCTGGACATGGCGGCTGATCCGACCTGCATCACGTGGGTGTGGGTGATATCGGAGTAGGAGAAAACAACATCTACAGTGTTCCCCGCATCCTTCTCCTTCGCTACGAGGCCGGGCAGTTCGGATTCATCGTAAATAGGAATACCCTCCGGATAATTCTTCCCTGCCAGTTCGGCCGGATATTTTCTGCCGTCGATATCCGGGATCTGGGTGGCGGTGAAAGCGATGACATCAACGTCATCCCTGTCCCGATAGAGCATGTTGAAGTTGTGAAAATCCCGCCCGGCGGCGCCGACAATGATAACTTTACGCTTAGCCATTTGTGTCTCCTTGGCTCAAGATTTTAGGCTCATTATGGGGACCCTATCACCCAATTCAGCCCTCTATCGAAGAGTCTTGGAGTATACTGTCAGGTCGTCTCTTTTTTTATATCCCAGCAGCGTGTAGAAACCGCCGACTGATTCGTTGTGCGATTCCACAAACAGATGAATCTTGTACACATCCATTCTGCGAAACTCCTCCTCGACCATTTCCATTAGATGACGTCCCAGTCCGCGGCTGCGGTAGCTCCTTTCTACTGCAAGGTGGACGATATATCCACGACGTCCGTCAAAATTACCCCAAACCGTACCGATGACTGGATTGATATGTTCTCCAGGAGAGTCAGGCATCTTCCGCTGAGCAACGATAAACAGCTTCGGAAATATGCGTGAAGCAGTTAGAACATCCCGGGGAGTATCGGTTTTACTGACGGTGATATCATTCCTCAGCCAGAAGTCGACGATTTTTTCCGGATCGGCTTCTACTCCAAGAATGAAATCAAGATCATCCCAGTCAATCCGCATGGCACTATCATAGCAGGTAAAGCGGGCTTGTCAAGAGCGGAGTTACATCGTGTTCCGCCCCCTGAGCGCGCTATCGCCGGCTATCCGATCCGGTAGGTTTCAATCGGATGTTCACCCTTGGGGCCCTGGACAATTTTCGCCACTATCTCGACATACGATTCGAGTCCGGACCCTTTGATCTTCTTTTTTAAAAGGTAATCGACCTGAAAGATTCCGGCAGCATCATGCATTGAGATCTCCACCCGGACAGGTTTTTCAGAGTTGGGCGGAATAAGCTTGACATTCTCAATAGCCATTGCGCTGATGCTGTGAATATCTTTTTTGCCCGATTCAAAACCTATGCGGGCCCGGCCTTTCTTCATATCGAGACCGTCGGCAATACGCACAACACCGGCTTCCATGGTATGGACGGCGACATCGGTATCGTGGGCAACCATGGCGTGGAGAGTCTCGGTAATAATAATCTGTTTTTTCCGCTTATCGGGATAGGCGGAGTTCAGCACCTCGGGGAGTATACGTGAGGCCAACGCGACTCCCATGTCGTCATGAAGGTCACGATGGACACTGTTGCCGAGGTCGTGCATGAGGCTCGCCAGCATTACGATTATCTCCGCGTCCTCATTTTCGAACTCCCAGTCTTCAACGATACTGGGAACGACACCCGCTTCTATCAGAGTCCGGAGAATTTTTACCGCGAGGTTGGCGACAATAGCAACGTGGGTCTTGCCGTGATCGGACATTCCGAGACGTTTGACGGCCATGATATTGCAGGCTTCCCAGATAGCATTCAGCTCTTCATGCTGATCGACGGCTCTCAGTACGAGTTCCATCTTTTTGTTATTTTTAGTTGGTATATTCATACGGTTTCCTTTCTCAGCTCATCCAGAAACTGCAGGACGGAAGTGCGTATCTGATTGCGGATTCCTCTGATATAGTCAAGTTTTTCCGCACGGGTACCTGTTGCCCTGGATGGGTCAGGGAAGGGCCAGTGTATTCTCTTCTTCTCGGACGGGAAAACAGGACAGGCTTCGGCGGCTTCCGGATCGCATACTGCTATCACATAGTCATACGATTTCCCCTTCGAATGCAGGTCGGCAA
>JBNGED010000432.1:0-2733 GCA_049975605.1 Sediminispirochaetaceae bacterium
GCTTGTGTCCACGTTTATACCAGTTTACAACAGCACACATTGGTAACAAAGCTGACACCTATGTCAATACTGACACTGGAGGTAGCATTATGTGTGTAAATAAGAAGATAGTACCAACCCTTCTGCTGGTCTGTTTTATACTCGGAACAACAGCAACCTGTAAAAATTCTCCAATCGGCGGGAATAGCCCTCCGGTAATAAATGGTATCGGATGGCTTACAGGGAACATGGATACAAGCTACTGGACTAAATGGGGATATACCGATCCTCCAACGGCATGGCGGAATTTTTCCATTTACGCTGCCGATCCTGACGGCAGGCAAGATATATATGAAATAGATGTAATCGATCCTGATAACAAGGCATGGTACGTGGAGAACCATTATTCAGCCGGGGAAGGCTGCTGGGGAGGATGGTGGCACCACTACTACGACAGCGATTATCCCGACTCGGTGATGCTCGGGGAGTACACTGTCGTTGTAAGGGATACTGCCGGACATGAGACCGCAGTCGTCTTCTACATTACCGCGCCGGGTGGAAGCGGAACATCCGGATTTATATATAACAGCGATTACAGCGGTTCGACTGCCGGCGGAATCTCGATGCTCGAACGTGCTTCAGTCACAGAATTGAACAAGGAGATCAGTTCCTTAGATATATCTTTTACAGTGAATGATTCCCGTGTCTTCAACGGTATGGTCTGGCTGTATTGTAAGAATGGTACGGACATTATCTGGATAGGGGCTTCACCGATGTTCAGAGATGCAGTAAACGGCGGCGGCGGTCTGAACACGGACGGCAGTATGAACTCACTTGTTTTAGATCAATCGGCCCTGGAACTGGGCAGCTACTCATACAGCGATATCGATGGTTTTCACCTTCTGCTGACAGACGGCGAACAGTATCCGCCGGAAGAAGAGTGGTTTGACCACTACTCCGTTGCTGAATACAAGGAGTTCTGAAAAATAAGAATTATGCTTGCCTTCGACTCCGGAATCTACTACATATGAACTAAACAAGAAGAAAGGAAGATGCAATGGCAGAATGTGAATGTCTTCAGGGATGCCCGTTTTTCAACGACAAGATGCAGAACATGCCTTCGCTGGCGAATATCATGAAGAAGAGGTACTGCATGGACGACTTCGGGAGCTGTGCGCGTCACATGATATTCGAGAAGCTCGGCAAGGAGGCGGTGCCCCCCGATCTGTATCCGAATCAGGAGGATAAAGCCAGAGAAATCCTCGCGGCGGCGGGAGTGTAAGACTCCCGCTGAACTATCGGGTGTAATGCCTGATCGCTGAAGCGATACGTTTGATACCTTCCTCAGCTTCAGCCGGATCCATCTGACAGAAGGGCAGGCGCAGGAACTGGTCCCCCTTGCGGTCGGTGAAGAAGCCGTTGCCGCTGGCTATAACAACGCCGAAGTCCTTCAGGTTCTCCTGCAGGGCCTTGCCGTCGACATTGTCGGGTAGATACACGGCGACGAAGAAGCCCCCTTCGGGTCTGGTCCAGTCCACGTTCCCTGGCATATGGGTGTCGAGTGCCTTCAGTATCCCGTCTAACCGGGGACGGTAGAGGTTCCTCAGCTTCTCGATGTTCGGCTCCAGAAGACCCCTTCGGCAGTACTCATACACTATACCTTCGGTGACCAGGCTGGGATGAATGTATGTGTCTTCGCTCCACTTGTGGAAGGTGGGCATGATGGAATCAGGTCCGATCATGAAGCCTACACGGATACCGGGACTCAGGACTTTACTGAAGGAGTTGATGTACAGCACCTGTTCCGGAATGATCTCCTTGTACGCCGTGACATCTTCGCCGTGGTAGCGGAGGGCTTTGTAGGGAGCGTCCTCGATAATATAGAAGCCGTGCTTTTCAGCCAGCTCGGCGATGCGTTTCCTTTTTTCCAGAGAGGTCGTGACGCCGGTAGGATTCTGGAAATCGGCGACGGTGTAGAAGAGCCTGGGGGCTTTCCGTGCAAGTGCCTCTTCGAAGGCCGCCATGTCCACGCCGTCTTTTTCGAGCGGGATGCCGACGACGTCAGCCCCGGCCCTGCGCATGGCTGTGACGGCACGGTCGTAGCTCGGATATTCGAGGAACACCGTGTCTCCATCCCTGAGAAGAACGGATGCACAGAAAGTAAAGAACTCCATGGAGCTGTTGCCGATGAGGACCTGATCGATGGATGCATTGTACTGGTCGGCAATCCACTGCCGCAGGGGCTTGTACCCCGAGTAATGACCGTATTGAAAAATGACCTTCCCTTCCTGCGCAAAAATGGATGCAGCGCATTCGGAAAGCGTGTCGACCGGCAGGGCTTCGACTGCGGGGTTGCCCCGGGTAAAAAGGATTGGATTATCGGATGTATTCATAGGTGAATGATAGCCGAACTCATGTTAAAATACAAGCAGGAATTCGTGTTTTTCAGGGAAAATGGTATGCTTTTTCACGATGTGAAATAGAGACATGGGGTAAAAAATGGGGCAGCAGAAAAAGACGAATGCCATGCGCATTCTGGACAGGGACGGCATCGACTACAATGTATTGACCTACAGCAGCGACGACGGGAAGATCGACGGGATATCGGTAGCCGGCAAGATCGGACGTGCACCGGATCATGTGTACAAGACCCTTGTGGTTCAGGGAGGTAGTGGAGAAGACTATGTATGCATAATCCCCGTTGCTGAAGAACTCGATCTAAAAAAAGCGGCTGCCGCTACGAGCGAAAAAAAG
>JBNGED010000433.1:0-2720 GCA_049975605.1 Sediminispirochaetaceae bacterium
GAACTATGAGCGGCACTCCTCGCTCACGGTACGCCTCGGCGGCCTCCCAGACCGTGGTGATTCGAGAACGCGGACTTTCATCCGCCGCGTTTTCTTCAGGCTCACCGCCTGTAGACCCGCCCGGGGATTTGCCCCCGGCAAACAGCATCGTATACCCTCCCTGGCGGTCGGACAGACGGTTCTCGATCCTGACGTTGGCGAAGGTCCCCCGCATCATCACCTCGTGGTTCCCGCGTCTCGAACCGTAGGTGTTGAAATCTTCCGGGACCGTTCCTTTTTCCAATAGATATGACCCCGCCGGCGTATCCTCCCCGAATACCCCCGCCGGAGAGATGTGATCGGTGGTGACCGAATCCCCGAGCAGCAGGAGCACCCGCGCCCCCTCGATCGGCAGCACTTCTCTGTCCACATCCTGAGACCCTGACAGCGGCTTCTTAAAAATCGGGAGCTCCCTGATGTACTCCGATCCTTCATTCCATGGAAAAAGCAGCCCTTCCGGCGCGCTCAGCTCCTCCCATCTCTCATCATGTCCGTACATATCCGCGTAGCTCCGCCGGAAGAGGTCCGCCGACAGATGATCCCCCTCGAGAGACCGGATCTCTTCCTCATCGGGCCAGATGTCGCGGAGATAGACCGGCCGTCCTTCCTTATCCTGACCGAGGGTCTCTCCCGTCAGGTCGATGCCAACCCGGCCGGCAAGAGCGAAGGCTACCACCAGCGGCGGTGAAGCGAGATAGTTCCAGGCCACATCCGGATGTATCCTGGCGGGGAAATTGCGGTTCCCGGACAGCACCGCCGCGGTCCGAACGCCCCGCCCGCGGATCTGCTCGACAATATCGGGATCAAGCGGTCCGCTGTTCCCTATACAGGTGGTGCAGCCGTAGCCTGCCAGATAGAATCCGAGTCTCTCCAGGTACTCCATAAGCCCTGAAGACTCAAGGTACTCGGTGACGACCAGGGACCCCGGGGCGAAGCTCGTCTTTACCCATGGCGGTACCTGAAGTCCCCGCTCCACAGCATTGCGGGCAAGAAGACCGGCGGCGATCATGACCGCCGGATTGGAGGTGTTCGTGCAGCTGGTGATGGCCGCGATCACCACCGAGCCGTCCGCAAGACCTGCCCTGTCCCTACCCGCCTTGCCTTCTGACACAAGAGAGCTCACGCTCTCCTTCAACCTTTCGAGCGGTATCCTGTCCTGGGGCCTCGAGGGGCCGGCGACGGAAGGCATAATTTTCCCCAGATCGATACTGAGAACACGGCTGTATTCCGGTACCTGATCGCCGGATAGCGTGAGCAGGTTCGCCCGCGAGTAGGCCTCCACGAGGCGGATCTGTTCCTCCGGACGCCCAGTTGCGGCAAGGTATTCGAGGGTCCTCTCATCAACGGGGAAAAAAGCAGCCGTACTGCCGAATTCGGGCGACATGTTCGCGATCGTAGCCCGGTCGGGCACGCTCAGTCCGGCGGCGCCCGGCCCGAAGAACTCCACGAATTTTCCCACGACCCCGACCGAACGCAGCAGTTCAGTCACATACAGGACCAGATCGGTACTCGTAGCGCCAGCCGGTAGTCGACCAGTCAACTCCACGCCGATTACCTCTGGGAGGGTAAACCGAAGCGGCTGTCCGAGCAGGACAGCTTCCGCTTCGATACCTCCTACCCCCCATCCGAGGACGCCCAGACCGTTCGCCATGGTACTGTGGGAGTCCGTCCCGATGAACGTGTCCGGAGCCAGCTCTCCGTCCCTTACACACACGACTTTCGAGAGGTATTCGAGGTTGACCTGGTGACAGATACCGCGACCCGGAGGCATGACACTGAATTTTTCAAAGGATCTCCCGGCCCATTTGAGGAACGCGTACCGTTCACTGTTGCGCCGGTACTCCATCCCGACGTTCTTCGCATACGCTTCTCTGCTCCCGTAGAAGTCGACCTGCACCGAGTGATCGATCACCAGGTCCACCGGAACCTGCGGCTGAATTCCTGATGGGTCCCTGCCGCGCCGCGACGCAGCCGCTCTGAACGACGCCAGATCTACGACCGCCGGGACACCGGTGAAATCCTGCATCAGCACCCGTCCCGGGGAAAAAGGGACCTCCGCCCGCCCCTGATTGTGCTTCCAGTCAAGAACAGTCTCGATATCCCGTTCCGTTACGCGCCGCCCATCGAATGACCGCAGTATATTTTCCAACAGAATCCGGATGGAAACAGGGAGCTCCCGTATCCGATGCCCGGTCTCCTCCAGGTGCCTCAAACTAACGTAGCTATAGGACTTTCCCCGAATCTTCAGGCTACTTGCTTCTCTGTATGAATGTATATTCATAGCCTCTCCTGCTTTCAATACTACTCGAGATTTCTCCCGACCGCAAAAACCGGCTGCGCACATCTCTGAACATATCCGCGCGATCAGAGACAGTACATTGTGTTTGTTTTCCGTTAGATTTAGTGATACTATAGTGTCAGAATTAAAAGGAGGTTCTCTTAAAATGAAAAGCAAAATTATCGGAAAGTATGGAGTTCTCGTGCTTTTCCTGGCTGCGCTCTTTATCCTTTCAAGCTGTACATCCGTAGTCGATTCGATCGGGAAGATCGACAGCGCGGTGAGCCGTACGAAAGCCAAGGCGGGACAGGCGGTTATGGACGCTGCCGGTGTCGGCGCCATGGAGGATGCCATGGTGGCATCGTTGGTGTACGCACAGGTCTTCTTCGCCGGCGGATATATG
>JBNGED010000434.1:0-2719 GCA_049975605.1 Sediminispirochaetaceae bacterium
AAACTCGGTGCCGGCGGAAGTCAAGCCTGGATCGAGCTCGATCGCAAGGGTATCGAGGGCATCATCGAAGCATCTTCCGTCCCGATAGAGATATACCGTTATGGGAGGCCCTTCATTCTGGCGACGAGGGCCAAAGTCGCGGCGGAAGGGATGATTACCGACCCAAGGGGAAAGAAATTTCTGCTTGAGTATTCCCCGTCGGATAAGGTATGCTATCTATATCCTATCGAAATACTGCGGATTCCGGAGATTCCGGGGACCGATGAATACTGGGATTTCCGCAAGGAAGGCCGGGGGGAAAAGGTCTTCAGCAGTTTCAATTTCGACACTGAATATGTATAGAGAGAACAGAAGGTAATAGTAGATGGAAAATTCCGTGAATTTCGGTAAAAAAGTATTCTTCCTGTATCCCCACAGCGTTATACAGGAAGATCTTGTCGAGCACATTGTACAGAACGAGTTCGAGGTGTATCTTGTCAATAACCACGGCAAGCTGCCCTCCATCCTGAAAAAGTATCCTAACTCAATTCTTTTTATAAATATCGATACCCGGCTAAAGGAATCGGAGTGGGAGCAGTATGTTCGCAGGATAATGAACGATCCGGCCACCAGGGATGTCCAGATCGGTATTCTCACCTACAATGAAGACAAGGAGCTGGCGAAGAAATATCTGATGGATATCATGGTACCCGGCGGCTACATTCAGCTCAAACTGGGACTGAAAGAGAGCACCAGGATCATTCTCAAGACCCTCATTGCCAACGAAGCCCGGGGTAAGCGCAGGTTCGTTCGTGCCGTCTGTCCAACGAACATGGTGAATGAGTTCAACGTAGGGATCCATGAAAAAATGTACAGCGGATACATAAAGGACATCAGTTCAGCCGGCATGGCTTGTTAATTTTACGACGCCGTCGATCTGCCGCCGAAGACAGTCCTCGAGAGGATGCAGCTCAAATTGAAGCGCAGAATCGTAATGGTTAACGGGATCATTGCCGGTAAGCGTCAGGACAAGGACGGAATGATATATGTCATTCTCTTTTCCTCCTACGTGTCGGCGGATGCAAAGCAGAAGATTACCGGCTTCGTTCACAAGACTCTGCAGGCGGACATGAATAGACTGCTCGGAGAACCGGACACGCGTTGACCCCCGATCTGACTTACTCTACAATTGCCCCATGACAGTGAATGATCATTCTGAACAGAGGAAAGTCGCGCTCAAGCACCTGCGCAGGCTCGATGAAGCCGCACGTGTGGCTGTCGAGACATCCCTCAAGGTAGGCGAGGGGGAGAGGGTACTCATAGTTACCAATCCTCCGATCGAGAGCTACGGCATTGCTCTGGCGCTGCACAATGCGGTGGCCGATGCCGGCGGAATTCCGATCTTCATGATACAGCCGGTCAAACGTCAGCTTGATTTTGCCGATGAAGCCGTGATACAAGCCCTTGCTTCCCAGCCGGAGGTGTGCATTTCCATCAGCACGCAGAAGATCGGGAAGGACCGTTCCGCAATCAACAAGCCATATCTCTTCGAAGGACGCAGGTACGATCACATTTTTACCTACCTGATGGCCTCCGGGAAAACCAGGGCATTCTGGTCTCCCGCAGCGACACAGGATATGTTTATTCGTACCGTACCGATTGATTACGGCCGGCTGAGACGGGAAGTACAGGCAGTTAAAATGGTACTGGATAGGGCCGATGAGGTCCGCGTTGAGAGTCCCGCCGGCACGGACCTGATCATCGGTCTGAAAAACAGAACAGCCTTCGTGGATGACGGCGATCTATCCAAAGCAGGTGCAGGGGGCAATTTGCCTGCAGGGGAGGCGTTCATCAGTCCGGAACTGGGCAGCTCAAGCGGCAGGATCGTCTTTGACGGTAGTATCGCCCTCACGGAGGGCGACCGTATTGTCAGCGAACCGGTGACTGTTGATGTGGAGAACGGTTTTGCCGTCCGGATAGAAGGCGGGCAGGACGCGGAGATGCTGGAACAATCCATACGCTTCGGCGAAGACAAGGCACGGAAATTCGAGCAGGAAGGCCGGTTGTCTCCGGACAAAGGAAAACAATACCGGCGGAACGCGCGAAATCTCGGTGAACTGGGAATCGGACTCAATCCGGCCGCCGTAATAAGCGGACATATGCTGGAGGATGAGAAGGCATACAGGACCTGTCACATCGCGATCGGATCGAACTATGATGAAGACGCGCCTGCGCTGATCCATTTGGACTGTCTGATGCGCGGGCCCACGATTACCGCCAGGACTACGGACGGGGATGAGGAATGTATTCTCAAAGACGGCGAGCTGAATTCCGGTCTCTTATTGAACTTGCCCGGTTCATAGGGTAGTATCGGTGCATCCAATACCGGTTCATCAAAGGAAGGGGGAGCAGATGGCTGGACCTGAGAAAATGTATTTCACCTACAATGACATTCATAAAACGATAAAGAAGATGGCTGCGCAGATAGATTCAGCAGGGTACGAGCCTGAGCTGATGGTTGCGATCGGAACCGGCGGGTTCATTCCGGCCCGGATGCTCAAGACGTTTCTGAACAAGCCTATCTATACGGTGGGGATCTCATACTATGATTTGCAAAACAAGCCGAAGGACTCTCCCCAGAAGATCCAGTGGATTGATGAGGTCGAGAAGAAACTTCAGGGAAAAAAAATCCTGCTGGTCGATGAAGTCGATGATTCACGGGTCACCCTGGAGTACTGCC
>JBNGED010000435.1:0-2718 GCA_049975605.1 Sediminispirochaetaceae bacterium
GTCATAATCACCGGAACGAAGACCGGCAGCGCCCCCGTTCCGGAAGACGTGGAGATGATTCGCAGCGCCGTATCGGTACCCATCCTCATAGGCAGCGGACTTTCCGCCGGGAATGCCGAACAGCTCGTACCGGTGATCGACGGAGCCATCGTCGGCAGTTCTTTTAAGGTCGATGGCAGAATCGAGAACAACACCGATCCGCGGCGGGTCCAAGCATTCATGGAAAAAGTCCGGCAGCTGAGATAGTTTTTTCTCAAAATTCACTGTTGACGGAGCCTTATTCGAGACCCTATACTGTCCCGAGAGGGTGATATGAAGCGCAAAGGTATACTCAATCGTCAATTATTGGAACTGCTGTCGACCGTCGGTCACGGAGACAGAATCGTGATTACGGACCGGGGCTTTCCGATTCCTCAGAACGGATCGACCCGGGTGATCGATCTGGGTATTGTCCCCGGAGTTCCTTCATTTGCGGATGTTCTTTTCCCGCTGTTCGATGAGCTTATAGTGGAGGGATATATTCTGGCCGAGGAGACCTTCACCTACAACAGGGAAATAATCGAACAGGTGAGAAAGCATCCGGCTATAACGGAGCCGGAGGGGATGACGGAACAGATCGTTCCGCACACCGAGTTCAAGGACATGGTCCTCTCGAGAGATCCGGACAGGGTCCCCCTGACAGGATATATCCGCACCGGAGAGTTCACCAAATACACCAATATCATCCTGATCTGCGGCGTCGCTTTTTAAGATTGCGTTTTGAGCAGGGCTGATATTGCGGGCCCCCTGAATCGGTGATATAATATAACTGCTATATTGTAAGTGTCACACCTGATAAGCCCCGACATTTCTTACCTCCGCGATGTACAGCGCACAGATGTATATAAACGGGAGTTCTGGCTCTCTTTCTGAAGCAGATCTAGAAAAAATTGAAAATTCCCATCAGGGTAGCCAGGAGGGTGAAACCGATACCCATGAACCACTGCAGGCTGGTAAACCGCCGGTCGACGGCATTGAAGCGCTCATCCATCTGCTTCTGCAGGGCCTTGAATTGTGACTGAACAAAAACGAAGCGTTCGTCCATCTGCTTCTGCAGCGCTGTGAACTGGGTCTGCACGAATTCAAACCGTTCATCAACGCGGTTGAACCGCTCTTCCATTTCCCGCTGCATCGCGTCGAAGCGTTCCTCGACATGTTTGAAATGTTCCTCGACATGTTTGAAACGTTCCTCCACATGTTTGAAATGTTCCTCGACATGTTTGAAACGTTCCTCGACGTGTTGGAAGCGTTCCTCCACATGCTGGAAACGCTCCTCCAGCTCTCTCTGCATCGCATCAAAACGTTCGTCCAGACGAACGACACGCTCAACAAGATCGATCTCGCGGATGCGCTGTACTTCTGAGATCCATTCGTGAATATGAGTCTTCACGTATTCGCCGATCTTCTCCAGCTCTCTGTTCCCGAGCTCCATGACAGGTCCTCCCATTCGGTCCTCCCGGAATAATTCATATTGGTGCTCCGAAGAAACACATATTAATAAAAGGCGGGAAGACCTCCGGCTGCTTTTAAAACAGTACTACATGAAGCCTGGGTTGGCAAGTCTGATTGCTTTATGTACGAATGCCCTCCATAATCGGTACTCCAATCACTATCACCTACGTGAATCGCAGTCAAAACGAGGTCTTGTGTATCGGTGACATTATTGTGATAATGATCAAGGGGAAGATCGGGATCAGCAGCTTTCCGCTGCGGGCCGGAGGTGTATTTTCCTTCAAGAGTGGATTCTTCTGTGTGTCCACAAGTAGCAGGGGGACCGTGCAGGGCGTGCAGCCGGGTTAAATAAAATGAAGAGAATGCTCTATCGACAGCATGGACGTTACTCCCTTGAACTGAAATTCCGCTATCTTATTCCCAAGCGGGACAGCAGAAGCAGGAACAGCTTCGATATCAGGTTCTTCTTCTTTCTGCCCTATTCCTTCAATGTAAATTCCGACAGCTATCCCAAGGAGCACTTCTACGAGGACCAGAAACTCTACCTGAGATTCAACACCCCCTCCTTCAGCCTCCAGGAGCTTGCCGAGAGTTCCCGGTCTCCGTTCATCCGCAGCCGGCAGCTCTTTGAAGAGGCCTCGGGTGATGGCTCCGTTCTCGACAGGAATACCTGCCTGTATGAGACGAAGCTCTGCGGCAGTGTGTACAAGTCGACCCTGCGGGAAACTTACTACCGGATGCGGAAGAAAATCCGGAAGCTGGATCCTGAACAATGGAGCTCGGAGCTGCTGGAGAAAATCGAAGGGATGATCCGTCTGGCTCAGTGGTTTCATCATCTGACAACCAGTGCTGCAGATTTTTCGGAAGATATTATGTATCACACACAGCTGGTGGATGAATATATCTCTCTTGAACTCGAAAAGAATCTGCTGTGGATCAATGATCTGCTGCATAACCGGTTCAAATCGCCGCCGGCGGAGGAACAGATACAGGAAGCTATCATCAGTGAAATGGACTACCGGAGAGAACGGGGATATGCGTCGGTGAGTGAATCCGGGCAGACAGAGGAGGACCTCGAAGAGTATGCCTATCGGACCAAGATCCTGAAGCGCTACACAAGCGATGTGCTCTTTTTCAATGTGCGGAGAAAAGCGCAGGGCAAGCGGGTGGAACACATACTGTACGCCGTTGCGGCAGGAATCGCGATGATCTTCGCCACAACAATAG
>JBNGED010000436.1:0-2708 GCA_049975605.1 Sediminispirochaetaceae bacterium
ATGGATGGCATGGCATATATGAAACAGGGGCAGTATACGGATGCAGCGGAGGTATTTTCAAGGATAGAGACTTCCGACATGCGGACTGCAGGACTGGATGAGCTGGTTCCCCATTTTCTGTTCTTCAACGGCTGGATACACTACACGCAGGGTGATTATGCAGAATCAACCGAATGGTTCGCTCAGCTTATCGAAGAGTATCCCGATTCCGTCAGAACCGATGAAGCGGTCTATCTCAACGGATGGGCGGCCTATGCCGGAGGCGACTACGTGCTGGCGCAGCGTTCCTTCGGCGATTACAGCCGCAGAGATCTCCCGCAGGACGAGAAGGTCCGCGGACTGTTCATGTACGCCAAAAGCAGCTCGGCAATCGGCAAGAGTGAAGACGCCCTTCTGATGTATCGGACGCTGTACACCGATTATCCCGGTTCCTCTCTGGCCGATGATGCCCTTTTCGAATACGCCGCCCTGCTGCACACTATGGGAAGGACACCGGAAGCGGCGCGGACCTATTACTCGGTCTACACCACGTATCCGACAAGTCCCCTCGGCGAGGAAGCTCTTTTCCGCAGGGGCGATCTGCTGTACCGAACCGGCGAGTACAGGGAAGCGCGGGACGCCTTTTACGAACACCGTGTGCGATATCCCCGCGGATCACTCGTGGATGTCTCCCTCTACTGGAGCGGTCATTCCGCCCTCAATATCGGGCAGCCCTACGGGGCCGTTCTGGTGTGGGAAAAGCTGGCCGAACAGTACTCCGGCAGCAGTTTCTATACCGAAACCCTCCTGGAGCTTGCCCGGCTCTACACCGAGCTGGGGGAATATCAGAAGTCGGTGTCGGCTTACAGCCGGTATCTGGCATCCAACCCCTCCGAGGAGGCGGGCAGGGAGGCAAGGGTCCAGATCGACACTCTCAAGAGAATTATGGCCGGCCAGAATACCCGGGAAGCGGAACTTGCGGTACAGCTCGAACGGTACGGCCTCAAGGAGAAGCAGGGAAGGGGAGCGGCCCTGGAGCTGGCGCGCCTCTATCTCTATCAGTATCCGGAGAAGACCGGGGAAGCCTACGATCTCCTCCGGCAGCTCAAGGGGACGGAAGGGTTGGAGAGGAGTACTGCCGCACAGGCGGAGTACCTGATCGGAGAATACTTCAGGAAAAAATCACAGTACGGCGATGCTGCATCGGCCTACGCCCGGGCGGCCGTCGCCGGAACAGGCGATAACGATCTGGTTGCCCGGTCTCTTCTGAAGGCCGCCGAAAGCGCAGAGGAAGCCGGAGATTTCAGAACAGCCCGCCAGATGGTGCAGAAGCTCAAGGCCGATTTTCCCCACACCCAGTGGGTTATCGAGGGAGAATCACTGCTCGACCGAATCGAAAGAAAGGAATGACCGGAGTTCAACCTATGAATGGTACTTATGAAATGCTGCAGAGAGCTGTACTGATTCTCACCGTATGCCTCATCCTTCTCACGGTTCCGAATGGGCAGGTACTTTGGGCGCAGGAGGCGGAGACCGACCGGACGGCGGAGCAGGTACAGCCGGAAGAACCGGACCTGGAACTGCCTGCGGTCGTCCTCGAGTACACCGCCATTCAGCGCGAAGATCTCGACGTGGTACTGCCGGGAGAGGATTTCATCGCCTTCCCCGAACTCTCCGCGCAGCTGCCGCAGGCCGAGCGGATGGGTATCGGCAGCAATGTTCTCGATGTACCCGTACCAGAGCAGCCCGAGCCTGAAAGTATCGGGGCGACCCGGTTTTTCAGTGAAGGAGTAATCGGCGGCGGAACGGACAACCATCTGATCGGTGACATAGCCCTCTACAAGCGGGGAGACCTCCCACTGTTCCAGTTCCGGTTCTCGCATGAGGGAATCGACGGGTACGGCGACAACAGTCCGGGTGTAGGCTATTTCGACCGCCGGGAAGAACTGTCCGGAGGTGTGGAACTCGGTACGGCGGGTCATTCGCTCCGGCTGAACGGAGAGTATCTGGAAAAGGAGACCGGTCTCCAGGACTTTCCGGGAGCAGTCTCGGTCATTCACCGCTTCCTCTCATCCTCAGGGGAATACCGGTATGATCCGGAATCGCCGTTCTCGCTCTCCCTTCGTCTGGACGGACATTCGGGAAGTCAGAATATCGGGGCCCAGGAGCAGGAGCGGGAATTGTTTATTGATTCCCGGGGTGCCGCGGTCTTCGAGTGGGAGCGGTACCTCCTGGGGGCCGGCGCGGAATACTCGTATCAGGAGGCTCCGGCCGATGGGACTCTTCAGCAGGGAGAACTGTACCTTGAGACTTCTTTCTACGGTAAGCGTTTCGATATCAATGGAAGGGCCGGTCTTCACTGGGACGAGGAGAACCAGTACCTCCTCCCCTGGAATCTGAGGCTGGAAGGCGCTGCGGGCGAGAAGTGGCAGTACCGGCTGGAAGGCGGATACCTCGTCAGGGACATTCTCTACCGGGACCTCTGGGACCGGTATTCTCTTCTCGATACGGGAGATGTGCTCAATGTTACCCGCGGTTGGAACGCTTCGTTGTACCTGGGGTTTACCGCCGGAAACAGACTTCGCCTCGGATGTGAAGCGGGCTGGAGCCGGTTGTCGGGGGTTCCCCTGCCGGTAGATCTGGAATTCCGCGACGCAGCGAGCGGCCTCTTCCCCTTCTTCCTGGGGGAGACCGAGGAGGTGGAACTCGAGACGAGCGCCGTATTCTCC
>JBNGED010000437.1:0-2700 GCA_049975605.1 Sediminispirochaetaceae bacterium
CATCTAACATGGCAGTACTCATCTCTTTTCTCCTATTAATTCTCTTCTCTCATCATATTCGGGCAGCGCGTAGTGGAGCACCGTTTCTTCGCTCGCATCTTCGCGCTTGATTTCCTTTATGATCATCCCGTCCCGCATAACGACGATCCGGTCCGACACGCCGAGTATTTCCGGAAGCTCGGATGATACAAAGATGATTGCATTGCCGGCTTCCGCCAGTTCGTACATCAGCTTGTATATTTCACTCTTGGTTCCCACGTCGATGCCCCTGGTGGGTTCGTCGAGAATGATCAGCTCCGTCGACAGCGACAGGTTCCTGGCCAGAATGACCTTCTGCTGATTCCCTCCTGAAAGGTTGCCGACCAGCTGTTCCAGGGAGGGTGTTTTAATCTGGAACTTCTCAATGAAGGCAGCGGCGTTGTCTCTCTCTTTTTTCTTATCGAGAAAAAAGCCGGCCTTCACATATTTCTTCCGCACGGAAATATTGATGTTCTCGGTGACGTTGCGGATGGGAATGATCCCTTCGGCCTTCCGGTCCTCCGGACACAGTACGATTCCTTCCGACAGGGAAGCTGCCGGAGAGGCTGCGTTTACATTTCTGCCGTTCAGGGTGAGGGTACCGCTCTTCTTTTTAGTGTGTCCGTAGACCAAACGCATCAGTTCCGATCTGCCCGCTCCGACCAGGCCGAAGAAGCCGACGATCTCCTTTCTGTGAATGGTGAAGCTCACCGGCTCCGGCACACCCGGTCCGCTGATATTTTCTACATGAAATACCGGCCCCCCTATGTCGCGGGGACTGTAGGAGTAGATGTCTTCAATCGCCCGGCCGACCATCTTGCTCACAACGAGGTCGTGGTTGACTTCTTCCAGGCTGTTATAGGTAGCCACTTTTTTCCCATCCCGGAAGATGGTCACCGCGTCGCACACTTCGAATATTTCGTTCAGCCGGTGAGATACATAAATGACCGAACAGCCCTTCTCCTTCAGAGAGAGAATGATCCGGAACAGCTGTTTGGTCTCCTTCTCTGAGAGACTGGAAGTCGGCTCATCGAAGGCGATTATCTTCGCGTCGTGAAGCAGGGCCTTTCCTATTTCTATCATCTGACGCTGTGCAATGGGCAGATTTTTTACCTTCTCATTCGGATTGATATCCTCCATGAGGTATTCGATCTCTTTCTTACTCACTTCGAAGAGTTCCCGCTTGTCGATGAAACCCTTCCGCGCCGGTATATGACCGAGCATGAGATTTTCGGCGACCGTCATCTCCGGGACCAGGTTCAGCTCCTGATATATTACCGCGGTCCCCTTGTCAATAGCCTCCTTCGGAGAAGAGAATCTGCATTCCTCACCGTTGATGAGGATGACACCGTCAGTTTGAGGATGTGCCCCGCTGAGAATCTTGAGCAGGGTCGATTTACCGGCCCCGTTCTCTCCAACCAAGCCGTGAACGGACCCCTGCTGTACGGAGAGAGACACATCATCAAGCGCCCTTACCCCAGGAAAAACTTTGGTGATGTTTCTGAATTCCAAGTAAGCATTCATTGTATTTCCTTCCAGGGAAGCCGGGCCCCGCGGACCTGAATGCAGTCCCGCCTGCGGACCCGGCCTCGAAATCTTTCAGTTCTCTATTCCAGACCCATCTCTTTTCTCACCTGCTTGTAGTTGTCCCGGGTCATCAGGACGCCTGAGGTGAAGATCGCTTTTTCAGGTTCGATACCTTCCGCAATCCACTTGTACATGTTTACGGAGGTTTCATACCCGTGCTGCTTGGCAGCCAGAAGAACGGTAGCGTGAAAACCGCTGTTGTCCTTATCAAGCTCGGCGACAGCCAGATCGTTGCCGTTGATTCCTACGGCGATGATGTTGTCAGCCTTGAAGCCGTTGCCTTCGAGGGCGCGCACTCCGCCGATTGTCGTATCATCACACAGCGAGTAAACCAACCAGTTCTCGACCTCGGGATGAGCAGCCACGAGGATGTTGGTCGCATCGAAGCCGCCTTCGGTGGTGGAGTCGGTAGCGGTGGGAGCTTCAAATACGTTCTCTTTCGGGAAGCCCATCTCGACCAGCATGTCGGTAGCGCCGTCGGTCCTCTCCTTGCTGGTGGGGAGCTCGTTGTAGGTCAAACAGTCCGCGCCGGTCTTGCTCAGGTCCCATCCTCTTTTCTGGGCCTCTTCCATCAGGGCCTTGCCGACCTGGCGGCCGATCTCGTAAGCGGAAATACCCATGTGATGGACATCCTCCATCGGCTTTCCGTCCGCTCCGACGAACCTGTCGTCAACGCTCATCAGCTTCATGTTGTTCTGGTCGGCCTTCATCTTGATGGACGGCCCGAGCTTTACGTCAGGGGTGCAGATGATAAAACCCTGCACATTCTGGGCGGCCATGTTGTCGATGGCCGACAGTACGCTCTCACCGTCGGGGGTGCTGATTTTAACCAGCTCGAAGCCGTATTCATCCGCCGCCTGCTGGGCGAATTTCCACTCGTCCTGGAACCAGGAACATTCCGCTAGCTTCACGAGGAAGCCGATCTTGATGTCTTGATCGGCAGCAGCTGCCGCTTCCTGCTGTCCTCCGGCTGCGAGGGGGCTCAGTACGGCCAGCAGCAGAACGCCTGCTGCGAGCAAATTCAGGATCCTTTTCATGTCGTTCTCCTATAAAAAGTCAATCATAAGCTTTTCAGAAAGCTCATAATTCAGCCGT
>JBNGED010000438.1:0-2690 GCA_049975605.1 Sediminispirochaetaceae bacterium
GGAGTGCTGCTTTTCTTCGTACTTCTGCTGTTCCGGGATATCGGCAAGCCGAAGCCGCGCGGTTCGATCCTCAGCCTCTTTATGCTCACCTACGGCGGCCTGCGTTTCTGGATAGAATTCTACCGTGAACCGACCAGCCATTCAGCCATTGTGGCCGGGGACTGGTTCACCCTCAGCATGCTGTTCTCGGTTCCGATGGTTCTTGCCGGCGCAGGGGGTCTCCTGCTTGCCTTCAAGTACAACAAACCGAACATGCTCTACACCGCCAATATTGACCAGTCCCCGGCGGTTTCCCGGAAGTACAAGGACAAGCGGCAGCGCCGGCGGAATCCTGCCCGACGCTGATAAACACTATTATTTTAATAATAAAGAAAAAGCCGTCCCTCTGTGTTATTTTTAAACACAGAACCCGATATATAAATGGCGGTCTGAATCGTCATTTCGTGGTATTGATTGGCCGTGGATGAGATTATTTCTTATACTTTATGTATATGGAGTTCAAATCGATGGCGGCTACCGGCTTCCGGGCCTCTACATTCTTTGCTGTGCTTTATCTTGTCTTGTTGTCAATAATCATACCCGAATCGGCTATCGGGCAGGAGGAGCCGAACGTGACGGCAGCAGTTGTTCACATCAGTGAAGATCAGCCGGATTCAGAACTGGAGAATATACTCAATCGTACTGTGCTCATTCAGTTCGAGGAGTATGGTCTGTCCGGGAATAGTCTTTACTTTACTGAAGATATTTCTCCTTCTTCTGATGCAGCGGAACTCGAATCGTTCGTCGCATCCAGTCTCGACCATGAAGATCTTTCCGATACTGATCTCCTTCTCATCGGCTTCTACTCTGTCAGCGATGATGACTTGACTGTCAAGTACCGTCTCGTGGATACCGCAACGAAGAGCTTCATCGCGTCGGTCAACATAGAGGACAGGATCGATCTTTTTCTCGACAAGGACATCAGCGCTGTCGTACGCACGATACTTATCGCTTCCTCGGATATCATCGCTGATATTTCCGCTCGGAAAAAAGCTGCTGCAGAGACGGCCGCGGCGGAACAGCCTGCGGTTAGCCCGGAGACAGCTTCTCTACCGGCTCCCGCCGGTACGACGGCCCAACGCGGCGGTGATCAACGATACACAAGCTATGCATCAACTGCGCTTCCCATACTCCTCGGCGCCGCTGCCGAGCAGTTTCCACTCGCAGTCCAGATAACAACCGGTTTCCTCTACCGGATTGCCGGTTCTTCTCTCGGCTTCAGTGTCGGGCTCTCGACCGGTCTGATCAGGCTCATACCGAGCGAATCTTACAAGGGTTCATATGTTCGCACCTTAATTCCTGTAGGTGCCGAGGCGATGATCTTTTCAAAAAAAACGGGACCAGGGTCCTGGTTCCTCTATATGACGGCCGGGGCGGCATTCCGGATCGCTACAAGCGATGGTGTCTCCGACCTCCTCTCTCCCGCCCTTCCGTATACAAGAGCCGGCGGAGGGATCAGTCTGCTCCCCCTAGGCAGACGGGCCGAACTAATCGGGTATGTCGCCTTATCCGCCCTGTTCAATCTATACCAGGAATCAGGGTCGGACTTCATCAAGGTCGACACTCTTCTCGGAATAGCTCCCGGCGTGTATGTACGCTGGAGGTGGTGAGATAAAAGGAAACACAAAAAACAGAATCGGCGCAGCGGCCATCCTCATCGTTCTTTTGTTACTTACCGGCGCCTGCAGCGAAATATCCCTCTTAACGCTTCTTGTCAACGAGCAGGAGGGTGATTTTGCCATGAGCCAGGATATCGTGAATGTCAGCTATGGCGAGACGTACTACGTGAAGGCCCAGGGAGGATTTCTTCCGTATGAATTCGATTTACAGGCTGAAAACGGAGATGATATAGATCCACAGACAGGCTACTATACAGCCCCCCAAATCGGCAGCGATCTGCTTGATGTTGGAATAATTGCTTCCGACCGATTCGCCAGTTCCGATACGATGAAAATAAGATTGTACACGCACCTTGAAGCAAGTCCATCATCATTTACCATTCGAATGGGAGAAACACAAGAATTCACTGTATCCGGAGGTTATACTGACGCTATCGGGTATACCGTTGCGGCCGACTACGGTACTATCACCGGTGTCAGTAGTCCATTTACTTACACGCCGCCGATCTCCACTGGAATGGACTACATCGAAATAACAGATGAAATCAATAACAGCATATCAATTTCCGTACAGGTATTATCAGCGGGTGAATTAGGGATCACACCTACTTACGCGGTCATAACGCCAGATGCGCCAGGTAACACTCAGCTCTTCACAATCTCAGGCGGGACTCCGGACTACACAGGTACTCTTTCCGAGTCTTTTGGAACTATCCCTGCGAATCCTCTTACGAGTCCGTTCACCTACACAGCCCCCGGTACCGAAGGGGCCGTCATCCTTTCGGTCACTGATGACGCCGGCACTACGGTGACCGCTGATATATACGTTACGGGGGAGACTCCAGTGACTCTGACCCTCAGCCCCTCATATGTTGAAGCATCGCCCGGAGCAATTCTCGAATTCATCGCTGTAGGCGGTGTCCCGCCCTATACTTTTTCCATACTTTCCGGGGCCGGATATCTCGAGAAGATCTCACCGACGACCATGCGGATCGAAACCAGCTCGCCTCCGCCCCTTGCGAAGATCAGGGT
>JBNGED010000439.1:0-2665 GCA_049975605.1 Sediminispirochaetaceae bacterium
GTTCCAGCATCGCCAGTATATCGCCCTCTCCCGCCTTTTCCATGCTTTCGCAGATAATCTGGTAGTTGCCCCGCTTGGCGTACACGCTGATATTTCCGCGGACGACCACCTTCAACCCGTCGGCAGGTTGGAAACGGACCCGTGAAGAACGGTACTTGAACATGACCGCCTGTATGACCGCATCCTGGTCTTTGAGGGTGAAGTACCAGTGGCCGCTGCTGGCCGGCCTGAAGTTGGAGAGTTCTCCCTCGATGGAAACCGCGGGGAAGCTGGACTCCAGGAGATCCTTGATATGCGCGGTTATTTCAGAGACTTTGAAAACGTGGTTGCCTGCGAATAGATCCATAGCTTAAAAATACACTTTATGGATAGTTGGTGCAACGTGGAGCAAAGTGGTGCAGCGTGCTTTTTACTCGCCGCTGTTCTGACGGGCCAGCTTTCTCTTTACCCACTGATAACTCTCGTCCACCAGTTCGCGGAAGTCGTCGGGGATCTGCTGCGAGAGCATCCGAAGCAGGATCTTCTGGGCATCGTCGAATTCATCGAAGTGGATATGGGCCATGGCCAGGGCGTACTCTGTTCGGTAGTCGGCGGGATTGAGAGCATAGGATGCCTTGAATCGTTCGTACCCCTCTTTTTTCATGCCGATCTGGTTGTACACGACTCCCAGGTTGCGCTTGATGGAGGAGCTGTCAGGCTGAAGATCTTCAGCCTGCTCAAGATATTCACGGGCCTGCTGATAATCTCCGAGCTTGAAGAAGGCGCAGCCCCGGGCTTCCAGGGCCTGGGGATGGCCCTGGACGAATTTGAAGAAATAGTCGAGGGCTTTCATTGCCTTCACGGGATCGTTTTTTTCGGTGAAGCAGACTCCGATTCGCCACAGTGCTTCGGTCTCGTCCGGTACGTCGGCCAGAATCCGGTTGAGTTCTGTAATCGCCTCGTCGTATTTCCCGATGCCGATGAGGTTGTCTATATGTGTGAAGCTGTAATCCATACTCATTCTGTCATAAATATACTAAGGGATCGGCGGAAAGCAAAGCTATCAGGAATCTGCTATAATGATAAATATGAAATGTAAATGGTACGCCGTCTGTCCTATGAGGCGGCTAGAAAGAATGGGTAAAATCGGTGATGAGTGGAGCAAAAAGTACTGCAGGGGACGCTACAGGGAGTGCGTTCGTTATCAACAGGAGGAAGCGGGTATCCCGCATCCCGACAACCTGCTGCCGGACGGCAGCTATCTTGAGGAAAGATAGACGGTAATATCCGGCACGGCAATATCCGGCTCAATTTTTATCTTGACAGGCCGGGTTTTGAAGGGTTTAATAATATGGAACGATATTCCAAATTGTGGATCGTATGAGTCCGCAGTGAAAAGGATTTTCAATGAAGGAAAATATTCATAGCCGGCAACCCGTACGCCTGTTCGACAGCCTCGATGTATCTGTTGTCCTGCTGTCGGATCCGGATTCCGTGAGTTATGCGGCCGGTATCGAGCTGCCCTTTGCCGGCCACTTCCCCGGGAAGCCCATGGCCTGTCTGCTGACGCCTGACCGGGACAATCTGCTGATATGTCCCTACGAGTGGAGCCGCGCCGCGGTCGATCAGGGCTGGGAGGGCAGAATCGAGACGTACCCTGACTGCTGCGCCGATCCCTTCGGTTTTCTTGCGAATGCCGTGGGCGGCTATTTTCGGGAAAATGGACTTGAAGCGCAGGAGATAGGGTTCGAAGAACATTACCTTCCGGCCGCCCTGCTCGGGTTGTTGGAGGATGTCTGCCCGGAGGCAGGATGGACGTCCGTGGACGGAGAACTGAGCCGGCTGCGAATAATAAAGACCGACCGTGAGGTCGAACTGCTACAGACCGCCGCCGAACAGCTGGAATTCGGCCTGATCGGCGCGCTTCAGCACCTGGAGGGGAGTCTGGAGGAAAACGGATACACCCTTCCGGAGTTCTGCGAGCGTGTACGGGTCCATGTCTACGAGACCGGCGGCACGGCGGGCGGTCTGGCTGCGGCGGCATCCGGAGACGGAGCTGCCGTGTGGTACCATGTGCCCCGCGGGAAATTCATCCCCGGTGAACTGGTGCGGGTGGAGGCAAGCTCGCGTTACCTCGCTTACTGGGCCTGCACATCCCGGATGATGAGCATCGGCGAGACTACGGAACTGCAAAAGAGGGCCTATGCCGAGAACCTCCTGCTGAAGCGGAGAGCCATCGAACTGCTGAACCCGGGAGTGAAGGCTTCCACTGTTTTTGAAGCTGTTGCTGAGATAGCCGCTTCGGAAGGGATCGACTTCCGCGGTGAATTCGGTATCGGAAGAGGAATCGGCGCTTCCGAATCGGAAGCCCCTTCCCTCGATCCGTCCGACGACACCCCATTGGCGGAGGGGATGTGCATCAATCTTGCCGTCTATACCGAAGGACAGCGCAAGGAACTGATCTGTGTAAAGGACACCTATGTGATTACTTCCAATGGTCCGCGGTGTATCAGCAGCTATCATAACTGGGACCGGGTGTACGCAGTGACCGGATTCCGATCAGCCCATTAATGGCGTGGAAAAAAACGCGGGGAAAGAATACGGGGAAGAAGAGGAAAAAATGAGAAATCTTGGAATAATTGAGAAAATGCAGGCCGAACTTGAACAGTGCCCCTTAGACGCAGTG
>JBNGED010000440.1:0-2662 GCA_049975605.1 Sediminispirochaetaceae bacterium
ATGTACCGCTGGGTGCCGATATTCATGAGCGCGAATATGATGAAGCACCGCTTCGATACAACTTCGAGCAGGGTCGGCATCGAGGCTTTCGCCTCGCACGCGTCGGATGAGACGGCTTTTCTCGCCCGGCAGATGCTCTCCCTTGCGGAAAGAGCAAAGACCCCCATGGACCACCTCCTGTATCTTTTTTCCGATTTCGAAGACGAATTCGAAGACGAAGACGAGGCTCCTCAGGACGAATGAACTGGAGTGATCCGGAATGATCTTGAGCCGCGGCAGGTATCGGGACGGATGATTGTGCGCGCCGGCGATATTGCCGGCGAATTAACCGACACCTCGAGGCCGTCCCCCGCTGTCCTATTACAGTTTACAGTAACGCATTCTCCAGCTGGTTCAGATATTCGGTAAAGACCTCCATGGCCGTTCTGACAGGTTCGGGAGAGCTCATGTCGACCCCCGCCATCTGCAGAGATTCCAGAGGATACCGGCTCCCGCCGGATTTGAGGAAAGAGAGATAGGCCTCGCGGTCGGCTTCGCCCCCTTCGACGACCTTGCGGGAGAGCGTCACGGCGGCTGATAGACCGGTTGCGTACTTGTACACGTAGAAGGCGCTGTAGAAATGGGGTATCCGCAGACACTCTATTCCGGCAGTGTCAGGCAGGTGCACCCCGGGACCGAAGTACTGTTCGAGTAGATTCTGATAGGTCGAAGTGATCGAATCGAGCGTCAGCGGAACACCTTTCTCCACCATGTCGTGGGTCCGGTGTTCGAACTCCGCGAACATGGTCTGACGAAAAACAGTCGCCACGAAATCGTCGACCAGCTTGTTGATGATGTAGGTCTTCATCCGCGCTTCCCGCGACTCGGCCAGGAGTTTGCGCGCCAGCAGCTGTTCGTTGAAGGTCGAAGCAACCTCCGCCTCGAAGATGGTGTAGTTGTAGTGCTGGAAAGGATTGTGGCGGGTGCTGTACCAGCTGTGCATCGAGTGTCCGCCTTCATGGGCCAGCGTGAATACATCCCGCAGTACATCCTCCTTGTAATTCATGAGGATGTAGGGTTCTCCGGTATAGCTCCCCGCCGAGAACGCCCCCGACCGTTTGCCGCGGTTCTCGTACCGGTCGACCCAGGTCCCGAGCAGTCCCGAGCGGAGGGTGGAGCAGTACTCTTGACCGAGAGGCTGCAGGGCATCGGTGATGAGATCGACGGCTTCTTCGTAGCTCGTTCGGGTTTTGACCTCGGAGACCACCGGAACGTACACATCCCAGTGGGCCAGGGTATCGAGGCCGAGGGCCTTTCTACGAATTTCGTAATAGCGGTGCAGGACGGGGAGGTATTCATGGACCACCTGGATCAGATTGTCGTACACCTCCTCGGGCACCTTGTCGGGGAAGAGGGCCATCTGACGCGTGCTTTCGTAGCCCCGGATTCTGGCGCTGTAGATGTCCTGCTGGACGCTGCCCTCATACAAGGCGGAGAGGGCGTGCTGATGTCCCCGGTAGACCGCGTAGAACCGTTCGTACGCCCGCTGCCGTACGTCCCGTTCCGGATGGATTAAAAAGGAGCTGAAGGTCGACTGGCTCAGAGGTTTGGCGCCCTCGGGAGTATCGATCGAGCCGAAGTCGAAGTCGACATTGGTGAGGGCCGAAAATGCCTTCCGGGGGGCCTGCTTGGCCTCGCTCTGCATTGCCAGCAGCTTCTCCTCGGCCGGACTGAGTACATGAGGTTTGAACCGGAGGATCTTCCTGAGCATGATGGTGTATTCTTCCAGTTCCGGTGTCTGCAGGAACTGTTCCATCTCCTGCTCCGGTATCGACTGCAGTTCCGGAACGATAAAACTGGTGGCCGCCGCGAGCTGTGTGGCTATCCGCATGTACCGGGCGAAACGGTCCTGGTGGATACTGCTGCCCACATCTTCGGCAGTACGCAGGTGCGCATAGTAGCCCAGCCGCTCATCGAGTATCTCTGTCTCCTTCAGATAATCGAGACACTCCTTCAGGTGTACGGCTGATCCGCCGAGGGTCCCCTGATACTTGTCAAAAAGGGGGATCCGTTTTTCCAGCTTCAGGAGGTCCTGTTCCCACTGATCATCGGAAGGACTCAGCTGTGAGAGGTCCCATTTATACTCATCAGGGATATCGCTTCGTTCGGGAATGGTGCTCGTGTCTGCGTTCTGCATGGTGAACTCCTCTTACTGCAGTGTTTCAAGTATTGCTTCTATTCTGCGCGCCGCGAGTCCCCGGTGGCTGATGCGGTTCTTCAGCTCTTCGGGAAGCTCCGCGACGGTCTTTCCATATTCACTCAGGGAAAAAAGGGGGTCGTAACCGAAGCCGTTGGTCCCGCTGGGTTCACGGGCGATCTCTCCCGCCAGGGTCTCCTGACTCACGAAGAAACGGTAGTCCGACAGAATCATGACCATGGAGCATACGAAGAACGCCCTGCGGTCGGTGATGTCCTTCATCCGGTCCAGAAGGTATTGATTGCGCTGCGGCGTATCCAGCTTCCGTCCGGTCGCTCCGGAGCCGTAGCGGGCGCTGTAGATGCCCGGTTCCCCGTTGAGAGCGGGGACCACCAGCCCGGAATCATCGGCCGCTACCGCTCTGCCGCCGGCCAGAGCAAAGAGGCTCCGCGCCTTGCCCATGGAGTTCTCCAGGAACGTCGTTCC
>JBNGED010000441.1:0-2662 GCA_049975605.1 Sediminispirochaetaceae bacterium
CTATATTGTCTTTTAGCAAATGCACTTCCTTCATATTCAGGAAGTGTCGCTGTTCTCCCGAGAGACTCATCACCTTTACGTACCCTTTTATACCGTGTGAAGTACGTACGATTCCGACTACAAGTCTCTCCATCAGTCCAGGATCTCTAATACAATCCTTTTTCCGGTCTTGGTCGCCGAAGCACTGAGAATGGTCCTCACCGCTTTCGCGATTCTGCCGTGTTTGCCGATCACCTTACCTATATCATCAGGTGATACTCTCAGTTCAAGTATAGTAGATTTTTCGCCTTCTATCATATTCACTACGACACCGTCCGGTTCATCAACAAGAGACTTTGCAATATATTCAACAAGATCTTTTTCCACTGGGTCCTCCAATGTATAACGGGGAATGGAATCCGAATATTACCGGTTGAGAAAAATGTTGTTCTTGTTCAAGAGACGTTTTACCGTCGGTGTCGGCTGAGCGCCTTTGGCGATCCATTCCTTGATCTTCTCTTCGTGCAGCTTCAGCTGCTTGTCTTCCTTCTCGATCGGATGATAGTAACCGACCTCTTCAAGCGCACGTCCATCACGGGGAGCATGCGAATCCGTAACTACAAGACGATAGTATGGTCTCTTCTTGGTACCGAACCTCTTCAACCTAATCTTAACACTCAACTAGAGCCTCCTCACGTAAATTCACTTCATACACCAAGGCTATTCATCATCTTAGCCTGATATTTCTTATTTTTAGCGACCTTCTTCATCATAAGCCGCATTTTCTCAAACTTCTTAATGAGCTTGTTCACCTCGAACACGGATGTACCGCTTCCCCGGGCGATCCGCTTCCGCCTCGACGGACTGATGATCCGATGGTTCCTTCTCTCCTTGAGGGTCATTGAAAGAATGATTGCCTCTTCCTTCTTCATCTCCCGTTCATCGATATCATCTTCACTGATATTCCCCTTGGCCCCGGGTATCATCTCGATAAGAGACTCAATGCTGCCCATCTTACGGACCCGCGCGAATGACTCGAGATAATCTTCGAGGGAAAAAGAGGCCGAGGCCATCCTCTCCTGAAGTCTGGCAGCCTCCTCCTGATCGATCGTTTCCTGGGCCTTTTCGACCAGACTGACCACGTCCCCCATCCCGAGTATCCGGGAGGCAATCCTGTCCGGAAAGAAAGGTTCCAGGTCCTCCGTCTTCTCCCCGACGCCGATATATTTGAGCGGCTTGCCGGTTACCGACTTCAACGAAAGGGCTGCACCGCCGCGTGTGTCCGAATCGAATTTGCTCAGTATTACACCGGTGATCCCGACCCTCTCATCAAACTCCTTCGCTATCTTGACCGCGTTCTGACCGGTCATCGCATCCGCCACGAAGAGAGCTTCAACAGGATTCGCGGCCTTGTGTATCCGCTGTATCTCGTCCATCATCTCGGTATCGAGATGGAGACGTCCGGTCGTATCAACAATCACAGTGTTCAGCTGCTGCTTCTTTGCGAAGGATAAAGCGTTCTTGACGACCTTCACGGGGTCCTTCGCCTCCTCGGCAAACACCGGTATACCAATCTGCTCTCCGAGGATCTGCAGCTGCTTCACCGCCGCGGGCCTTACCAGGTCTGCAGCTACCAGCAGAGGGCTACGACCCTCCTTCTTCAGCTGCCGGGCAAGTTTGGCGGCGGTCGTAGTCTTCCCGGAGCCCTGAAGTCCCATCATGAGGATAACCGACTGCGTGTCGGGTCCCTTCAGCTCGAGCTTCTGCCGTTCATCTCCAAGCAGCTCCACGATCTTATCATGTACGATCTTGATGAACTGCTGCCCCGGATTCACCGAACGGAGGACAGCCTCTCCCATCGCCTCTTCTATGGTCCTGTTGACGAATCTGCGGACCACTCTCAGGTTCACATCCGCCTCCAGAAGCGCCAGTTTTATCTCTTCGACTGCATCCTGGATGTTTTTCTCGGTGATCTTTGACTTGCCCGAGAGTTGTTTGACGATGTCGTTAAACTTATCCGAAATTTTTTCCAGCATATCCTATGAAACCCTGAGAGTTTTAACGCTTTTATACCGCATTTCAAGGCTCCGTGTCAACGGGCCTATTGAATGGAAGTTCTTATCGTATCTGTAAAAAGTGGCGTTCGAGATACTTTATGCGCTCCTCGGCCTTGAAATAGTAGGTATTCGTCGGATATATGTCGGTCACCTTACGGTAGTACTTTACCGCCTCGCGTTCATCCCGGGGATACGGCGGTGATTCGTACATTGCTCCGAGCAGATAGTAAACCTCCGCTATCCTCTCCCTGGTCGAAGCGTCGAGGATGAGGTACAGCTGAAGACTTTCAACCGCAGTTGCTTCGTAACGGCTCCCCGAAAGTTTGCCGGCAGCATCGATCACCGGATCCCATTCGACCTGTCCTGCGGAACCGTTGTCCGTTTCCGAATGCAGCAATGCATTAAAAAGATCCAGCTGCCGTTCAATGCCTGGGATATTGCTCTCACGCAGTTCCTGCTGAAGGATATCCCGTGAATATTCAAGGGGCGGCAGCTCTTCCTCCTCAAGCATCTCTGCACCGTCTTTTTCCTGCATCGCCGCAAGCTTCTCGCTCATCTCACGGATGCTCACCCGGATTACAGTCTTCTCGGATTTCCCGGTGTCCAGATCCTGCCTTGTAAAAACG
>JBNGED010000442.1:0-2660 GCA_049975605.1 Sediminispirochaetaceae bacterium
GATCACGGCGGTGCGTTTTTCCCTGAATGAGGAGAACCGCTACGTTGAATACAGGCCCGGTGTCCCGAATGATGAGGATAGACAGGATAAACCGGGCGCGGGCGGAGACCAACAGGTAGATATCGGCGCAGATGAAACCACCGCAGACGAAACCACCGGCGTCCCGATGATCGTGAACCGCCTGAAAAAGAACCGCAGGCTCCTGAAGAAATTCCTGGCCCGGGAAGGGGTCAGCTGTTACCGGATCTATGACGCGGACATTCCCCAGTACTCCGCCGCTATCGATATCTACGAGGACGCCTACGCGGTCATCCAGGAGTACGCCCCGCCGAAGACCGTCGATCAGGACCGGGCCGCACGCCGTCTGCAGGAGATCGTCGCGGCGGTGCCCCTCTGTTTTCCCATCGAACCGAACCATATCTATCTGAAACAGAGAAAACGGCAGAAGGGGGACCGGCAGTACGGGAAGCTCGGACAGGAGGGGGAGTTCTACATCGTCCGTGAAGGGGGCCTGAAATTCTTCGTGAATTTCAGCGACTATCTGGATACCGGAATTTTCCTGGACCACCGCCCGACCAGAGATCTCATTCGCCGGCGGGCCGAAGGCGCCCGGGTCCTCAACCTCTTCGCCTACACCTGTACTGCCAGCGTGTATGCCGCCGACGGAGGAGCTGCCAGGACCGTGTCGGTGGACACCAGCGCGACCTATCTCGACTGGGGCCGGAAAAACTTCGGGCTCAACCGGATACCCGTCGAACCCCACCTGTTCCAGCGGCAGGACAGTCTGGAATTCCTGCGTACCGATGTCGATCGGTACGATCTCATCTTCATCGATCCCCCGACTTTTTCCAACCGGAAGGGAGCGCCCGACGTATTTGATGTGCAGAGGGACCACGGGATGATGATCGATCTGGCGGTGCAGCGGCTGGCCCCCGGCGGATTGATTGTTTTTTCCAATAATTTCCGTCGCTTCGCCATGGATCCGGGATTAGAGGAGCGGCTCCTGGTGGAGGAGATCAGCCGGGACACCATTCCGGCTGATTTCGGGCGCAACCCGAAGATCCACCGGACCTGGCTTATCCGTAAGCGCGACTGATACCGGCCGAGGGTTGCCGGCGGATTAAGGCTGATGGCGCGGGTGAGGTCAGGTCCCTGCGGCCGAAGCTGCGGTGTCGGGGAGGACCTGATAGTAGCCCCCGGAGTGGATCACCTGGATGGGGGTCCCGTAGAGGGCGCTGAGGGTCTCCGAGGTGAGCAGTTCTTTTTTCCCCCCGTCCCGGACAATCCGGCCGTCCCGGAGGAGGATCACCCTGGAGATTTCGGGGGGGATCTCGGAAATGTGGTGCGTCACCAGGATGATGGTCTTGCCGCTGCGCATCAGCTGATGGATGTGGCTGAAGTAGGTCTGCACTGCCTTGAGGTCGAGTCCGCTGCTCGGTTCGTCCAGGACCAGGACCTGCGGATCGTGAATCAGGGCCCGTCCCAGGAGGAACCGGCGCTTCTGCCCGGTGGACATCTTCCCGTATTCCCGGTCCTTCAGATCGGTTATATCGAGCTCCTCCATAACCGCGCGGGCTTTGTCCAGCTGTTCCTGACTGAAGCTGTGATGGGGGGCGATGTCGATGCTCGAGTAGAAGCCCGAGAGGATGACGTGCTCGCCGGTGGCGCCCGGCAGGTATTCGTTCTGCAGGTCGTCGGAGATCATGCCGAGACGGTCCCGGAGCTGCCAGACGTTCCAGCGTTCCTGGCCGAAGAGCCTGACGAAGCTTCCCGGCTGGACTACCGGCCTTATTTCCTGGGTGATCAGCTTGAGGAAGGTGCTCTTGCCGGCGCCGTTGGGGCCGAGGATGACCGTGTGCTGTCCCTCGTCGATCTGCAGTGTGAGATCGGTGAAGACTGGAGTGGCCCCCCGGTACGCGGTGCAGTTCCTGATGTGTAAAATACTCGACATGATTTTCAGATCATCTCCGGATCTTCGGCTTCGGGATAGGGGAACCATTCCTCCGCGAAGGCGGCTTCGTCTTCGACGATCTCGTCTATCGCAAGCCGGATGTATTTCCCGGATGCGGTGGCTGCCACCGTGCCGTCGGCGAGGGTCAGTTCGCCCGTTCCGGTGAACACCTTGCGGCCGCTCTTCTCGATCCGGCCGGTTATCCTGAGATCTTCATCGAGGGGCACAGGCTTCTTGAAGCGCACATTCAGTTCCGCGGTGACGCCCCAGGCGTTGGAGTCCTCGATCATGATCGCCCTGCCGATGGTCTCGTCGAGGAGGGCGCTCACGATACCGCCGTGCATCCGTCCCGGGTATCCCTGGTGTTCTTCACGGCCGACGGCATGGGCCACCACTTCTCCGTTTTCAGTCTCGTAAAAACGGCTGAACAGCCCGAAGCGGTTCTCGAGACCGCAGACCAGGCACATTTTACTGTTATTCTGTTTACCCGTAACCCTGTGTGTGTGCATCCTCTCCTCCAGATTTGCTCTCTAATCAGCTGCTCTATCATAGCGGATTATCAGTATCCACGGCAACAGCCGGCGGCTATCGCTGATTACCGGCAGCTGTCGGTGGCTGCCGCGGCCGTCATCTGACGCCGCCTGTATCTGCCGTTGTCTCCGATCCTGCTTCCGCCGCTGTCTCCTCGGACAGGCGGTCGTACGCCTCG
>JBNGED010000443.1:0-2654 GCA_049975605.1 Sediminispirochaetaceae bacterium
ATCCTGCTCGGCGTCTTTGTTCTGAAGGAACCCTTCCGTCTTTACAAAATGGTCGGACTGGCACTGGCAGCCATCGGGGCAGGCATCCTCACCGTGCACATCGGAAGACTCCCGATGATCGCCCTGCTGCTGGTAGTGACGTTTACAACCTATACTTTTCTGAAAAAAACAACGCCCCTCGGACCGCTGGTAGGGGTGACCGCCGAAACGCTGATTCTGATGCCATTCGCCGTCCTCTTCTTGGCGTATCAAAACAGCAGGGGCATTCCCGTCTTTTTCACCAGCTCACCAAGGGATATTGTACTGCTCATATCAACCGGGGCCTTCACTTCGATTCCCCTGCTCCTGTTTTCCATCGGAGTCCGGTGGATAGATTTTTCGAACCTGGGCTTTCTCCAGTACTACGCCCCGTCTCTGAGCCTGCTGATCGGGATCTTCATCTTCCGCGAGAGGTTCACCCCGGTCTATTTCCTGAGCTTCAGCTGTATCTGGACGGCAATCCTGATCGTGGTGTTCACGCCGATTATCATGCGCAGAAAAAAAGACGGGGGAGAGGATAGTAAAATCGGCGGCGCTGTTACCGGTCTTTCCCGGCTTCCGGAATAGACTGTATCTTCAGATAGCAGGCTAGTTTGCGAGTACTCCCTGAATAGATAGTCCCGCCGATCCACAGGACCGAGGAGCCGCCGCCGTCGAGGTTAAGGGCATTCCAGGCGCCCAGCTGCTGAAGTATCATGGCGGTCTCCCGTGATGTCAGCCCGGGATACGCCGCGCGTTCGCCCTCGACAACGAGAATGAAAAGGGTGTCGCGGCCGCGGGTGAGGCCGAGGGCGGTCCGGGCGCGGCGTTCGCCGTGGATGCCGACATTTTCGCCTTCTTGCAGAATAGGGAGGTAGCCGCCGACCGCCCATTCTATTCTGTCATCCTGCGGCGCGCCGGCGGTGATGTGGAAGCCGCCGGAGGCGTCGCGCCAGAAGATCCCCCAGTTTTTATGAGCGGGAGCGTAGATTATTCCGTCGACGACGAGGAGGCCGACCGGTTCCCGATCCAGGCCCCGAAAACTAAATCGGTAACGAAACGGATTGGCGTTGATAATGACAATTTCGGATCCGTCGGCCGGGACCTCTTCTATTCCGGCACCCTGCGGCTGCGGAGGGTGGGGCGCGACCTCGATGCGGGGATTCTTCAGGTCCACTCGAACGACGTGAAAGGCCGGAACGCTGCCGGCTGCGGGAACGTGAAGATAGTCGACCCCTGTGCTGTGTTCGGCCGCACGCTGCCAGAGCTGCTCACCGGCAGACTCCGGAGGTAGCTCCGGGTAGAGGGTCTCCGGCAGGGGAGGCCTGCCCAGAGTGCTGCAGCCTGCGGTCACCAGCAGAATGCCGGCCAAGCACAAAAGATTGCACAACAGAACGCCGATTTTTTTCATGAAATAATCCTCGCATTCATAACGCTTCGGACCGCCGGTCTCCCGCAATAAATACGCCGCGCCCAAACAGAATCAAAACGGCCCGAACCCGATCTGCACCGCGATGAAGATGAAGATCACGCTGAACAGAAGCATCAGCCCCTGGACCGGGAGTGTCCAGCGCAGCCACCTGGGATAACTGACTACGGTAAAGCCGAGGG
Organism: Sediminispirochaetaceae bacterium; assembly: GCA_049975605.1. GTDB lineage: Bacteria > Spirochaetota > Spirochaetia > DSM-16054 > Sediminispirochaetaceae > DSBN01. Next base: position 1,630 of record JBNGED010000443.1, read on the forward strand.
CTATCAGAAGGAGGGCGTTGCTGGGGTAGAGCATGTTGGAGAAGCCGTCCCCGAAGTCGAAGGCCAGCACCGCGGTTTGCCGGGTGAGTCCTACCAGGTCCGAGAGCGGGGCCAGGATGGGCATCATGAGGAAGGCCTTGGCGGAGGCGGAGGCCACGAAGAAGTTGAGGATCATGGTCAGCAGGTAGATCAGGAGGCCCGCCGCGAAGGGGCCCGTGCCGCTGATGACCTCAGAGGCGTGAAAGAGTATCGTGTCCATGATTCCGCCGAGGGTGATGATGTGCTTGACGCTCATCGCCATCAGGATCAGAAGGATGGCCGGGAGAATGCCGACGGTCCCCTGCAGGAAGACGGAGGCGATTCGCCGGAACCGCATACCGGTGAAGAAACCGCCGCCGATGCCGGCGATGAAGAAGAAGAGGCCCATGACGGGGAAGGCGAGAAAAGATACCGCGTCGATCTGCGAGGATACCAGAACGAAGACGATGGCGCCCCCGATCCAGGCGACCACCCAGGTGATGGAACGTTTCAGCTGCAGGGGCAGGACATCGGTCTTGAAGGCAGCGGCCAGGTTCTCCATGGCGTATTCCGCGCGCAGGCTGCGTTCTTCCTCGAATAATGGCGACCGTGAGGGGTCCCTCTCTACCTTCCGGGCGTGGTTCCTGACGAAGAGGAATACCGTTATATAGACTATTATAAAAAAAATGACCCGCAGCCAGGCTCCGGAGAAAAGGGGCAGGCCGGCGATTTTCTGTGCAACTCCGATGGTGAAGGGATTGGTCACCGCCGCGGAGAACCCGAAGGCCATGGCCAGGAGACTCATACCCAGGCCGGTCAGGGAGTCCCAGCCCAGGGCGAATGCCAGGGGGACCACGATGACCACCATCGGCACCATCCCTTCGTAGATACCCAGCACCGAGGCGGTGAACATGAAGAAGAAGATCACCATCGCCATCAGGAGATATTTTTTCCCCTGAAAGCGCTGCACCAGCATCGAAAGCACGGACTTCAGGATCCCGCCGGAC
>JBNGED010000444.1:0-2652 GCA_049975605.1 Sediminispirochaetaceae bacterium
CTTCTCTCTTATCCTGCAGAGACCTTATGACAATCTCGGTATCAACGGGGCCCGGCTCATCAATATCCGTACCACGGAGAGGTCCACCGAACCGCAGGCCATGGGGAACTACTTCTTCGATATCGTCCTCCGGAATCTCCTCCACGATTCGGAACCGCTGGTCCCCGAACTGGGGAACGTGGTCGAACAGGCGGCGATCCGCAATCCCGACTACATTCTTCTCTGGATAGGCAACAACGATATACTCCACGTGGTGCTGAACGGAGCCGGATTGAACGGAAGCGATTTCGAGGCCGGCGCCTCAGACCCGCCATTGCCGATCGAAGACTTCGAAGATGAATACGAACTTCTGCTGGATTTGCTCCTGGCTATTACCGACGGAATCGTTCTGGCCTCTATTCCGGACTACCTGCCCTTCGTGTATGCCCTGGATGGAATACGGAAGAATGTATCCGATCTGGGGGAAGTACCATGTATGTTTGACCCACAGACATTTGAGCCTATCGATTTTGATGAAGGATCGGGAGAACTGTACATTCCTCTTTTGCTCGAAGAGGAGGGCGCACCCTATCTGCTCATGTCAGGTGCTATTCTATACCTTGATCTGGAAGAGCAGGGCTACGGTCTCGGTATTCCTGACAAGACAGCATTGTTGACCACCACCTACGGATTCAGCAGTGAAGAAGCGGATTCGATCATTGCTAAGATAGAAACCCTCGGTTTGACGCCGAGCGGTCTTCCTCTTCCAGGCATCTGCACACTGACAGGCAAGGAAGAATCGGACGCCATGTCTTACATCAACGGGTATAATACCATCATCAGCGGTTTGAGTACGACAAAAGGATTGCCTCTGGTCGATATATCAGCGGCCTGGTGGCGGGACGGAGATTTCGATGACTATTCGATGGATTACGCGCTGCAGGACCAGGAAAAGACGGCCTTCAGCCTCGACGGCGTCCATCCGAACAACCTCGGCCAGGCCCTCTGCGCACATGCCTTCATCGAGGTCCTGAACGATAAATACATGCTGGGAATTCCCCAGATCGATCCAGCCCTCTATGCCGGACAGTATGCGGGCAAATCCATTGAAGCGCGGGGATTGAAAGCGCTGCAGAGAATGGAGGATTTCTAGGGGCGGCCGATTATCCGCGGCGGGCAGAACCGCCCGCGATTTTTCAGGCGGTCGTAGGCGTTGAGGACGTCACCTTCTGAACAGCCTGTAAGATAGTCTCCCGTTCAGACTCCTCGAAGTCCAGATGCTGTACCAGGCGCTTCATGAAGGGCTTGACGAATTGCTCCATGCGGGTCTTCTTTTTTTCATAATCGGTCATATAGTCGAGGGACATCACCGTGACTGGAAGGGGCGCGTTGTATTCGCCGAGCACATGGAATCCCAGCTTATTGTACATTGCTATGTACTTCTTCTCGTCGGAAAAAACATCCAGGAAGAGCTTCTCGATATTCTGTGATTTGGCGTACAGGTACGAGAGCGTCATCAGCCCGAGGGGGATGATGCTGCCGCGCTCTTCATGCACCACTGCGAGGCGGTCGATCTCCACGCAGCGTTTGCTGTCTTTCTCTCCGTTAAGCTTGAAGTGATCTTCGATGGGCAGGGTGCCGGTCATCTCGGGGGTAATGCATGAGACGGTCCCCACAGGCTGCAGACCCCGGTACGCGAGGATGTGGAAGGCCTTCTCATCGATGGAACGGCGAATCGTCTCCTCCAGATAACCTTTTTCCCCAACCAGAATTTTCCGCTGAATGTAGAAGACATCCTCGAGCTGCTGCGGCGTAGCGGCGTGAACGAAGCGGATCCGCTTGACTTCATCCGCCGAAAGGGGGAAATAGAGGGTGAACTCGGTTCCGAAGTTCGGTTTGCTATCTACCAGTATGCGCCCGCCCATCTTCGCCACGATCTGATGCGTTATGCTCAAGCCTAGTCCGGTCCCGGTCCGCGGCCCTTTGGTGGTGAAGAAGGGATTGAAAATCTTGTCGATGTGCTGGGATGCGATCCCCCTCCCTGTGTCCGCAATCGAGATGATTCCCTGCTGCTCGGAGATCCGGGAAGTGATGGTAAGACTGCCTTTTCCCTCCATTGCCTGTACCGCATTGATGAGAATATTGAGAAAAACCTGCTGGAGTTCGACGGGATCGGCCTGAATGACAATATCATCGAAGAATCTCTTCTCGATATCGATGTGGTCCATCTGCATACCGCGTCCCGCCAGTTTGAGCGATGTCTCGATGATGTCGGCAATGTGTACATCTTCCGTTTTGTGCTGTTCCTTGTGAGTGTACGTCTTCAGTTCGCTGATGACCTCGGCGGCGTTCTGCGCATAGGTGATGATATCTTCGACGAATTCCCGTTGTTCGGTACCCTCCTCGGTCTCGTCCTTCAGCAGTTCCGCCGTACCGATAATGCCGGTGAGCGGTTCCCGAGGCCAGAGTGCCGATTCCGGCCAGCTTCTCTGATTGGGCCAGCTCTTCCTGGAGCTTCTTCTGCTGGCTTATGTCCTGGAAGAATTCGAGGAAGATCTTCTGCGATTCATCGGGAACACTTATGGGGTAAAAATGAACAGCGAAAGTTGACCCGGTTTTTTCATCCGTCAGTTCAGATCTGAAGGGTATCTGCATGTGAAGACAGTCCTGGGC
>JBNGED010000445.1:0-2648 GCA_049975605.1 Sediminispirochaetaceae bacterium
TCGGGCCGACCACCCCCATGATTCCGGATGTTTTTTCCCATCTCCCGATCACCATCCTCGGCGGGACCCTTCCGCTGGACAGGGAAGAGGTGCTGAGGGTGATCCGTCACGCCAAGGGGACCAGAGATATTCAGCGATTTTCAAAAAAAGTATACTGGCGGGCCGGCGAGTAAGACTAAATCGGGCCGGCACACCTGATGCCGGCGAATAGAGCGGAATCAGGCTGGCTGATAGGGCTGAGGATGGAGCTTGAACGCCCCCGCGCCTTCCCCTACTCCACCACCGCCGGGAAGGGCGGACGCTTCGAGGGAAGTTCCCGCACCGTCCGGAAGTAATCGAAGCGCAGCAGGAAGCGCTCGACGAAGTCGCAGTTCAGCTCCCCGGTGAAGCTGAAGAAGAGAGCGTAGGTGCCGTTCTGGTAAAAATAGACCGCCGCCTGCTCAGGCTGCTGCTCCGCCGGGACCGCCGCCGAAGCACTATCCGCCGCTGCCGGGGTCCCCGGGACGCCCGCGGCGCCCACCCGATACAGCTGCACCCCGCCGCACGACACCGGCTCCCACTCCTCGAAGCGCACAATCTCCCGGTCCGTGTGATAGACGGTGATGTCCTGTCCGCGGAAGGTGTAGTAGCCGGCGTAGTTCTCGATGGCGTTGGGCTGGAAAAAGGGGAGTCGGTCATTGCGGACCGGTCCCCGTACCAGGATTGCTATGTCCTGGGGGATCTGATCATCGGCGCCGCTCTGGGCCTGCACGGCGCTTCCCGCTCCGATGGAAAAAAAGATGAGCAGGAACGCCGCTGTGCACAGAACAGGCCGCATTCGGATCATACGCAGAGCCGGTAGATCGCCTCGAGATCGTCCGCCGAGTAGCCTTTGATCCCCCAGAATTCACAGAGCGTTAAGGCCTGCTTCACCAGTTCGACTATATCGGGGTCCTTGACTCCCGCTTCCCTCATGGTGAGGGGGCAGCCGATCGAAGTGAGCCACTCCCTGAAGGCGGCGATGACCTTGTCGACGGCGGCCTCTTCGGAAAGACCTGAGAGACCGTCCATGCCGAGGATTTTTTCCCCGAACCTGAGGATGCGGCCGCCGATCTCCCTCTTCTTGTACTCGAGCCAGGCGGGAAACACGATGGTGAGCCCCGCGCCGTGGGCGACATCGTAGACGGCGCTCAATGGATGCTCCAGCATGTGGTTCGGCAGGGCGGCGCCTTCCAGGCCGGCCTTGGCGATTCCGTTCCACGCCAGCATGGCGACCCACATGACGTTGGCCCGGGCTTCGTAGTCCTCCGGGTCTTTGAGTATCCTTTCGAGACTGATCTTCACCGCCCCGGAGAGTCCTTCGACGAAGCCCTCGTGGGCCGGGGCGAAGTCCGCGGTCATGGTGAAGTAGCCTTCGAGCATGTGGGACATGATATCGAAACAGGCGTAGGCCGAATATTTTTTCGGAATGGTGAAGGTGAGCTGCGGATCGAGAAAGGCCTTGGCCGGAACGAGGAGGGGCGACTTTATGGAAAATTTTTCATTCGTCTCCTTGTTGGTCAGGACGCCGACCTGGTTCGTCTCGGAGGACGTGGCCGGCAATGTCTGGATGGCCACGATCGGCAGGGCCTTCTCGACGGGGGCCTTCCGGGAGACCAGGTCCCAGAGGGGCGCGTCGTTGGCGGTCCCCGCGGATATCACCTTGGACTCGTCGATCACGCTTCCCCCGCCTGCGGCGATGATGAAATCGACACCAGCCTCACGGGCGATCCGGACTCCCTCGCTTGCATGGCTCAGGACCGGGTTGGGCGACACACCGCTGTGTTCCGTCAGTTCGATCCCGGCCTCCGCGCACTGCTTTACTATCAGGTCGTAGAGACCGTTCTTCTTGATGCTTCCATGCCCGTACAGCAGCAGGGCCTTGCCGCCGAGTTCCTTCGCTTCCTGTCCGAGCCTGGACACTACATCTTTTCCAAAAATAACCTTGGTGGGTGAATAAAATTCAAAGTTCGTCATCAATAGTCCTCCCTCTCAATAATGCCACATGAGGGCGGGAGTTACCAGAGAATTTGAGGAGAAAAAAATGTGGCGGGCGGCGGGGGCGCGTACGCACGCGGGGGCAATAACTCAGGCAGGCTATCAACAGTGCGACGCTGGCGGCGCGGGCGCGCGTAAGCCCGCGGGGCAATAACTCAGGCGGGCTATCAACAGGGCGACGCTGGCGGCGCGGGCGCCGCCGGGGAGCAGGGAGCCCCGGCAACAGCGCGGGAGGGTCAAGCACCAGGGCGACGGCGATAAGCGGTGCAAATTGCACTTGACAGGTTCAATTTACACCCCTCCGAAATACACTTTAAAATCTTATGGATATACACGGATACCGGTTTTTTTAACCATATCCTTAAAACCGGAAGGATCGTCCTTGTCTACAATAAGCAAAGGTTCTAGTCGTAGATCAACCTCCCGGCAACGATCCCATAACTTGGCTTCGGTTTCTATCAAATCATCAGGGTCTTCACTAACAAATACCGCGATATCGATATCACTGTTCTCTTTGGCTGTTCCTCTGGCCCATGAGCCATACAAAAGGATTTCATAAAATGGGGCAATATCAGAGATTTTTTTTGCATAGGTACGAATAAGTTCTATAATTTCTTCTCTATCCATTTTAT
>JBNGED010000446.1:0-2646 GCA_049975605.1 Sediminispirochaetaceae bacterium
GTTCCGCTGTAGGTATCAAAGGCCGCGCGGAATATCTCCTCCTGCCCGGTATTCTGCATATGGGACCATAGAGCTCCGATGAGTTCTTCGGGAATCATCTCCGTCATACCGGCGACTGCAGCAAACTCAGCGGCATCTACCGTGCCGCCGGACACGATACCGTATATCGCGGCAAACTGATCACGCCCCCATTTGTCCGTATAAATATCCAGCAAACGCAGCTTTTGGGATGGGATTGAAGTCTGGACTATTATTTTCTTCAGTGTCTGCTGCCCGTATATTTCGGACTTTTCCTCCGAAAGAATTCTCCGGCGCACATTCCTTCTGTGTTCCGCTGAATACTCGACAAGCAGAGATTGGAGCAGGTCGCTCTCGGGAAAAAGTCGCACTCCTGTCGACAGCGTCTCCATCAGAGTATCGATCATCCCCAGCGCGTCCAGAGCCTGTGCCTTCAGTTCCAGTAATTCTCTATCGAGCGCCGCTTCTCCGGGCATGACGGAGAGCAGCATCAGAGCCTGTGATGCCCGGTCAAATGTGACCAGATGACGTATATAAAACTCCAAGGCTTCACTCCGCGGGAAATGCTGCATAGGGACGCCGCTGAAGACCTTCGGGAGAATCTCGAGGGCACGATCGTAGTTGCCTTCTCCCGCCTCCATCAAGGCCTGGATGTAGAGCGCATCCGGATTGTCGGGCCAGAATACGAGGGCCGACTGCATGAAGACGCTTGTTTCATCATACTGGTCCTTCTGGAATTCTTCGAATGCAAGTTGGGCATACTTCAAAGACAGCTCTCTGTTGAGAGCTGTCGCATTATTCTGAGAATGGGCTGTTACAGGGAGCAGCAGCACGAAGACTACTGCCGAGAAGACGGCTGCGGCGAAGGGGTAATATCTACTGTCCGCCCTCCGGTGTATTCCGGTCTCCGATTTCCTTTTCATTCGTCTGTTCCCCCTCATCCTCTGTTGGTTCTTCCGGCAGCGTAGGGCCATGGGTCTCCCCTTTCAGACTGGTGACCGAGGTCCGCATCGGCAGACCCAGCAATTCTCTGATCTCAGCGTCTTCAAGGGTCTCTTTCTGTACCAGAGCCTCCGCAAGAGATTTCAGTTCCTCGATATGGGTCTTCAGGATATCCCGTGTTTCATCGAGACACTCATCGAGGATCCGCTTTACTTCGAGATCGATACTGCGTGCCGTCTCGTCGGAATAATCTTTGTGCTGTGCAATCTCTTTCCCTATAAAAATCGGCTCTTCTTCCTGTCCCAATGACATAAATCCGAGGCTTTTACTCATTCCCCATTCGGTCACCATTCTGCGCGCGATGTTCGTGGCCTGCTCGATATCGTTCTTGGTACCGGTGGTGGTTTCATTGTAAATCAGCTCCTCGGCGACATATCCTCCCATGGCGATCTTTATTCGGTCCTTCAGCCAGCTCTGGTTCCGCGAATAGGAATCCTTCTCCGGCAGACTCAATGCCAGTCCGAGGGCCTGTCCGTGCGGAATGACCGTAACCTTGTGGAGCGGATCGGCATTTTTGAGGTAATAGTGCAGCAGCGCATGACCGGCCTCATGGAAAGCTGTGGCGCGCTTGTCTTCCGGTGTAATCATTCGGCTGCGCCGGGCGATTCCCAGAAGGATCTTGTCCCTTGCTTCCTCGAAATCGTTCATACCGACCTTGACCTGATCGTTGCGGGCCGCAAAAAGCGCCGCCTCATTCACGAGATTAGCCAGGTCGGCTCCTGATGTGCCTGGGGTTGCCCGCGCTATCTTGTTCAGATCAACATCCGGCTTCAGCTGGATTTTATTGCAGTGGATCTTCAGTATATCCTCCCGTTCCTGCACGTCGGGCATATCGACCACGACCTGCCGGTCAAAGCGTCCCGGTCTCAGGAGGGCTGGATCGAGAACGTCGGGACGGTTCGTAGCTGCGAGAATGATGACACCTTCCTTGGTGTCGAAGCCGTCCATCTCTACCAGCATCTGGTTGAGGGTTTGCTCCCGTTCATCATGTCCTCCCCCGTAGCCTGCACCTCTGGTTCGTCCTACGGCATCCAGCTCATCAATAAAAAGTATGCAGGGCGCGTTCTTCCGTCCCTGCTCGAAGAGGTCCCTCACCCGGCTCGCGCCGACTCCAACGAACATCTCAACGAAATCCGATCCCGACATATGGAAGAAGGGCACTCCGGCCTCCCCTGCAACTGCCTTGGCCAGCAGGGTCTTGCCCGTACCCGGCATTCCGACGAGAAGGACCCCCTTGGGTATTTTCGCCCCGATCTTGGTGAATTTCGTAGGATTCTTCAGGAAATCGACCACTTCCTCGAGCTCATACTTCGCCTCAAGCTGCCCCGCGACATCGGAGAAGGAAGTCTTCTGTGTGTCTTCCAGATACTCTTTTGCCCTGCTCTTTCCGAATGAGAATGCCTTGTTGCCGCCGCCCTGCACCTGGCGAAACATAAACCAGAAAAAAACAAGAAACAGGAGCCACGGTATGAGTTCAAGCAGTATCCTGCCGGCGGATACGCCCTTCGAGCCGCCGGTAATCTGTACGTTGTGTTCCCGCAGCAATGCAAGCAGTTCATCGTGATAATAGGGTATTGTAGTCATGAAGACCGTTGCCCCGCCCTGAGTATTGAGGGTCCCCTGGAC
>JBNGED010000447.1:0-2643 GCA_049975605.1 Sediminispirochaetaceae bacterium
ATGTAGGAGGGAAAATTCACCCGGAGGTTTTTCCATCCGACATAGTTCAAGCTGCCCATGCGAAGAACATGCACTACACCGCGGAAATCACGGATGTGAGCTTCCATGTAGTAATCAAAATCCGACCCCCAGACCCACAGGTCGAGCTGCTGCACTCTTCCTGGTATTTCAATCGGGTTGTGGACCGTATTCCCTTCTTCATCCTCTTTCACAGGGATGATCTCGATATAATTGTATCCCTGTCGATCAAACTTGAACTGTGTCCCCAATACCGCAAGTTCCTTCTCCTCGATATTAGACCCGTAGAGTGCTTCAGGCCAGGTCTCGGCAAAGGTTTTCTTGGGATACCCCTCGGTGATGAACTTGCTTCCGCGTATCAGCCAGTCAGAGGTTCTTGTATCAGGGTCAAATGTCTCTAATATCTTCGATTCAAGGTTTAGCGTCTTCTCATCGGCAACAAGCAATGTTGGCGTAAGAAGCAGGAGAAGCATTAGAAGACACACTAAATGCAGGCCGCCTCGTCTCATCATTAACTCCTTTTTACTTACAAGAATACACAACCCTAGGCTATTCGAATTATATTTCTTCGGGAAATGTTTGTCAAATCTTTTTCTAAAAAGAGGTAAAATAGCACTTGCCCTCTATTTTCGTATCGTAAACGGTATGGAAAAAAATCGGTCCCTATCCCCGGCTTCACTCTTCTCGAGAGCTTCGAGGAGAATCCCCTCCAGATCGAATTCGACCGCTCCCATAACCGTATCCGGCCATGCGGCGATGCTGTAGGAATCGGCCGTCACGATTGCCTTTCCTCCCTGCCGGTTCAGATTATCCAGGACCCTTTTATTGTCCGATCCGAAACCAGGTAGAAGCAGGACCAGGGTGTTTCCGTCGACGGGCCTCGCTTCGAATTCATTCATGGAAGTGAGGACCGTAACTTCGGCGGAGGGATATCGGGACCGCACGAGCTCCCGGGACATATCAATGACCTGCTCAGGCACAAAGCTGCCCCGGTTCCGCAGGATATATATCCTTGAAAAGTTCTCCTTCTCGAGGGGGATCTGATCGAAAAATTCATCGAGTTCCGTGATCAACTCATCTGCCCGAATGAAGAGGCGCATTACGAATGGACTCTTCCCGCTATTCAGACTGTTGCTCCTGCTTTCCTGCCTGCCGGAAGTCTTCCCGAATACGACGATTGACGATGGCCTGCGGCGGCTGGTCCATCCTTCCAGTTCACCTTCAGGATAGAGATCATTGAAAACGACTGATACCGCCGGCGAGAAAAGCATGATTCCGGCCCTGCTTTTTCCCATCGCCTGTTCGATAACATCTTTGTCCAGCTCTACAGGTACCACCCTTGTCCTGAGGAGATATCCGCGTTTCAGCAGAGTCCCTGAGAGGCCCTGTTTTTTTACCTGATCCTCGAGATACAGCTCATTCCAGATCGGATCCGTAAGCACGAGCACCTGCCTGGCCGCTGCCGCATAGAAGCCGGCAACGAAGATCACAAGAACGGGAATTCCTATAAATAATAAGGATTTAATGCCCGATACTCTTTTTATTGCGTTACGGACGATGTCTTGACCCCCTCGATACAGTTCATTAGAGTGTAACATATAAAATACAAGGAGAGGAGTATGGTATCATATAAAAGTCTTGGACTTGTCAATTCCAAAGAGATGTTTCAGAAGGCTATCAACGGCGGTTATGCGATCCCGGCATACAACTTCAACAATATGGAGCAGCTTCAGGCGATCATCCAGGCATGTGTGGAGACCCGTTCGCCGGTAATTCTTCAGGTCTCTTCAGGCGCGCGGAAATACGCCAACCAGACTATGCTGCGCTACATGGCCCAGGGTGCTGTAGAATATTCTAAGGAGCTCGGTTACGCGGTTCCTATCGTTCTCCATCTCGATCACGGTGATACGTTTGAACTGTGCAAGGACTGTATAGACACCGGTTTTTCTTCGGTCATGATAGACGGCTCCCACCACCCATACGATAAGAACGTCGAGCTCACCCGGCAGGTCGTGGAATATGCCCATTCACGGGAAGACTACGTGACCGTCGAAGGAGAACTCGGCGTGCTGGCCGGTATCGAGGATGATGTTGTCGCCGAGAAGTCGCACTATACCCAGCCGGAAGAGGTTATCGACTTCGTGGAGAAGACCGGAGTCGACAGTCTGGCCATCTCCATCGGGACCAGTCACGGAGCCAACAAGTTCACTCCGGAACAGTGTACCAGGAATGAGGACGGCATCCTCGTTCCGCCGCCCCTGAGATTCGATATCCTCGAAGAGATCGAGAAGCAGCTGCCGAACTTTCCCATCGTTCTGCATGGTTCTTCTTCGGTTCCCATCGAGTTCGTAAACACCATCAACAAATTCGGAGGAGACCTCAAAGACGCAGTCGGTATCCCCGAGGAACAGCTGAGAAAGGCTTCCAAGTCCGCTGTGTGCAAGATCAACATCGACTCCGATGGAAGACTGGCGATGACCGCTGCAATCCGTCAGGTGCTTGCCGAACAGCCCTCAGTCTTCGACCCGAGAAAATATCTCGGACCCGGCCGCACCTCCCTGAAGGAACTGTACATGCACAAGAACAACAACGTGCTCGGTTCCGCCGGCAAAGCCTGAGTAATAC
>JBNGED010000448.1:0-2642 GCA_049975605.1 Sediminispirochaetaceae bacterium
CTCGAAGACGAATTCAACTCGATGCGTACCGGCCGGGCATCAGCAGGGCTGTTCGAACGGATCAAGGTGAACTATTACGGTCAGTCTACTCCGCTGAATCAGGCAGCTACCATCTCGGTCCCGGAAGCACGGCTCGTGGTGATTCAACCATGGGACAGGAGTCTGCTGAACGAGATAGAAAAAGCGATCCAGAAGTCCGAGCTGTCTGTAAATCCGAACAACGACGGCAAGGTGATCCGGATTCAGATCCCGCCCCTCACCGAAGAGCGGCGCAAGGAACTGGTCAAGTTCGCCAAGAATACAGCCGAACAGGCCAAGGTTGCCATCCGCAATATCCGCCGGGACGCCAACGACGATCTCAAGAAGAAGATGAAGAACAGCGACATCAGTGAAGATGAAGAAAAGCGCGGCATAGACGATATTCAGAAGCTGACGGACACCTATATCGAGAATGTCGGATCTCTCCTCGAAGCCAAAGAAAAGGAGATAATGGAAGTCTAGTGGCTGAAAATCCATCTGTAATCCCGCGTCACATCGGCATTATCATGGACGGCAACGGGCGGTGGGCGGAACAGCGGAAGAAGCCGCGGACTTTCGGACACAAGAACGGCATCTCCGCCGCCAAACGCATTATCAAAGCCGCCATCGAACTGGGCATCGACTACATTACCCTCTACACCTTCTCCACGGAGAACTGGAGCCGTCCGCAGAAAGAAGTGAATTACCTGATGCGCCTCCTCAAGCACCACATGAGAAGCGAGGCCGGTTTCTATCACAGCAACCATATCCGTGTCCGGCACGCCGGCGCGATGGAAGGCCTTCCCAAGGATGTGCAGCAGGAGATAGTGAAAGTGCAGGACTCAACCAGCGGATACGATGCCATCACCGCTATCCTGGCCATCAATTACGGCGGACGCGATGAAATTGTACGTGCCTTCCAACGATGGAGAGAAGCCGCAGGTCCTGACAGCAGCCCATGTACCATGGATGACCTTGCCGCGTATATGGACAATCCGGATGTTCCGGATCCGGACCTGATTATCCGGACAGCGGGAGAGATGCGCCTGAGCAACTTCCTTCTGTGGGAGAGCGCCTACGCCGAGTTCTACTTCTCGTCGAAGCTCTGGCCGGACTGGGACTCCGGAGATCTGCTGGAAGCGGTTCAGCACTACAGCAGCCGCAAGAGGAAGTTCGGCGGTATAGCATGACCAACTTCACTCAGCGACTGCTTCTGTTCGTCATCGGGCTGCCTCTCCTTTTTTTCCTCATCGTATATTTCCAGCGATATTCGCATATCGGCTGGATCATTCTGGTGGCCGGGGTTACATTTCTGGCTACGTACGAATCACTGGATCTCTTTGCCCCCGGTTTCCGGGCCGGAAGAAAACATCTGGTCCCCATCGCGGCGGCTCTGCTGCCTCTCGCCACGCTGGTACATCCGGGGATCTATGACGGCCAGGACGCGGTGCTGATTACTCTGGCCGGCAGTCTCCTGCTGCTGTTGATCATGGAACTTGCGGCATGGAGCCCCGAAAGCCCGGAATCGTACCTCAGGCACAGTCTCGGGATCACGGCGTCTCTTCTCTATCCGGGGCTGCTGATGATCTATCCGATGCGCTTCATTGAATTCGAATACGCCGTTCCGGCCATACTCCTGTTCCTCCTGCTGAACTTTGCCAATGACACCTTCGCATACCTGTTCGGGCTCGCCTTCGGCCGTTATTCCGTACGCATCGTCCCGGTCAGCCCCAAGAAGACTCTCATTGGATACATCGGCGGGATTATCGGTTCTCTGCTGGGAGGCGTCGGCTTTTACCTCCTCTATCCGGCGCTGTTCGCCTTCAATCTTTACTTCCAGCTCCCTTTTTTCCTCCTTATAGCTCTTCTGGCGGACATCGGAGACCTCGTCGAATCAGCATTCAAGCGCGGGATGGCTATGAAGGATTCGGGCAAACTCATGCCCGGCAGAGGAGGGATCCTCGACTCCACCGACTCTCTGCTTTTCAGTGCACCTTTTTTCTATTATATTGGTATAATACTGCTGAATTAGGATTATCTGAATGAATGAGAAACGCATAATTGTTCTCGGTGCGACCGGCTCCATCGGAATCAACTGTTTCGATGCAGTCAGGAACCTGGGAAACGGATATAGAATCGTCGGCGCATCGTGTCACTCGAGAGTCGATGAGCTGCTGAACCTGGCGCGGGAGTTCGATGTCGCCGGTCTGGCAGTCAGCGGGCACGAGGCATCCGATCCCCGCATCACATGGACCGGCCCCGATGCCGTCCGCCGCCTGCTCGAAGAGACGGAGGCCGACATCGTCGTGAACGGAATCGCCGGCTCTTCCGGACTCATGCCATCGGTCTGGTCGCTGCAGACCGGCAAGGACCTTGCCCTTGCCAACAAGGAGACCATCGTCATGGCCGGGAGGCTTATACAGGAGCTCGCCGACAGGAACGGACGCCGGGTCCTCCCGGTGGATTCCGAGCATTCCGCTATATTCCATCTTCTTCAGCATCGCAGAAGAAGTGAAGTGCGGAGAATCTTCATCACCGCCTCCGGCGGTCCCTTCAGGACCACTCCTCTGGAAAAGTTTTCCGGCATCAAACTGAAGGACGCCCTGCGGCACCCGACCTGGGAG
>JBNGED010000449.1:0-2634 GCA_049975605.1 Sediminispirochaetaceae bacterium
ATGCACCACCACATCTCCGCCGGCGGGTTCATTCAGGAAAACAAGACCATCCGCCGAAGAGACCACCATCTCCGACGAATCGAGGCGGCGGTAGCTCCGGGATCCGTCCGAATATATCCCGCTGTCATCCTGCAGATACACCTCGAGATTTTCCACATTGTCGTCAGGAAGAACGAAGAATCGGCCCCGTATGAAATCACGCAGCTCCAGCCGTTCCTCTTCGATCAGGTTGCTGCCCCGGTAGCTGACCTCCTCCGACCGGGCCGGGTCGTACCTGACCGCGGCCTGGTGAGTAGTAGACTCGGTGCTCATCAGAGCGTAAGCCCCAAGGGAATCCCGGGAGGCGGCGGGAATGTTTAATGTGCCGGCCTCGCCGTAGCCGATGTCGGTGTTCCCGACCCGGGCTTCCTGGAGAAAATCACCCTCCTCGCCGTAGTAGCCGAAGAGAAAGGTCTCGAGGGTCTGTTCCTCGGTAATGGTCGTCTCGAAAAAATAGCGGCTCTTGTACCAGAGCGAAAGGGTAAGCTGTGGGGTCTGGTTGAATAGAAAGCCGTCGGTGAAATCGGGAACCACGGCAGGCTGGACCCCCTGGACTGTGTCCCCCCAGGTCACGCCGAATCCCCCGCTCAGGTTCGCCGTCCAGTTACCCTGGATAAAGAAGTCGACCTCGGCGTCCTCGAGCTCCGCGTCGAACAATGCGGTAGCGTCTTCCTCCTCTGGGAGCGGGATGTCCCGGGCCGCCGCACCTGCCGGTATCAGCAGGAATAATGCCAGGGTCACAATAGAGAGTGTTTTCAGCGGCCGTCTATCCATCCGTACAATTATTTTATACACAACGGATCATGTAAATCAGTTTTTTGCCGAAATAAAAAGAAATGAGCGCAGAATCACAAAAGGCCAAAGATTTTATCCGGCACCTGCTGGATAATCCCGCTCTTCGCAGCCGGACTCCCCTTCAGAAGGAGGAGCAGATCATTGCATTCCTCGACGTCAATGAACCCCAGCTTTATCCGACATTGTCGTCGGCACGTTTTTTCCCCGGAAAAAACTGGCAGGAAATTCGAAGTCTTCTCATAGGTGAACTGCTGAAAATTACAGATGAGTCCTTCCAGGCGTACCTGCGGAGGTTCGTCCTGGAGCAGCTGGATCTGGGCTTTACCGCTTTTCTCGGGGTAAAAAGGCCTCCCCAGGAGGAGATGAAGACCAACCTCCTGAAGCTGGATGCCCAGGTAGCTCACAAGGCGGCGGGCAGACGTGCCCTTGCCGGCAGTTTCAATGCTCTTGCCTACCAGCTTTCGGAAAAATATATCGAGAAGGTCTACTCGAGCCGTAACTACATCCGATTCGAGCTCGAAAAGGTGCAGAGACTTCGAATGAGCAAGGAAGAGGTAAAAAACCTCATCAAGGCATCGCTGCTGATCGGACCGGCCGTCTACCTGCTCAGCGCGGACGGACCATCTCTGCACCATACTAAATCCTGGGGAACCATTGAACGGCGGGCAGCGCTGACAATCATCGACGCGCTGTTGAAACGGCTGCCGAATTTTCCCCGGGACGTTATAAAAAGCGGGGTTGAGAGCAATATTTCATTTCTCGATCATTCGGATATTCTTACGACTTCGCGCCTGACGACGCTCTTCAGCCATCTCGCATACGACTACAGGCCGGATATGCTTATTGACCGGGGCGCATCCACGCCCGAGAAGAGCTGGTTCAGTATCGCCCGGAAGAACTATCGTTTCTTCGGGTATGATATCAAAATGGTGGATGAACTCTACAAAATTGCCGCGGAGAACGGGTGGTAGATGATTATGCATGGAAAGGTAAGAAATTTTTTTGAAAGCCTGGTGATATTAGCGATCATCCTGGTACTGATACAGACCTTTCTCGAAGACCTCTCCATTGTGATGGGATGGGACTGGACGGTCCGACGGATCCTGCTCACCGCGGGATTCGGCTTTGATCTGTTTTTCACCATCGAATTCCTGGTTCGCTTCTTCTCCTCGGTATCGCGGGGAGAGGGAACTGATTACCTCATGCGGCGCAAGGGGTGGATCGATTTTTTTGCCTCGATACCATTGCTTCTGTTCAACAGCAGCCCGGTCATGCTGGCCGTCTATTTCGGCGGCGCAACCGCAGCCGGACTTGGGGGAATTTTCAATATACTCAAGGTTGCCAAGGCGGTTCGGATCGCCCGTATTCTTCGTCTCTTGAGGGTCCTGAAAATATTCAAGCAGATAAAACACGCCGGCTCCAGGATGGCGCAGCGGCATGTATCGCTGGTTACCACTCTGACAATTACCGTGACGGTACTGTCCATATTTATTACCAGTTTTGTGCAGCAGACATACAGATTCATGCCGGGAGTTGCAGAGGAACTCGAAGAGACGGAGCAGTCCCTCCTGCTCAGATTCGATGGTGAAAGTCCGGAAGAACTGGCGGAAACGGTTCCATCGCTCCTGATTATTAAAAAAGCCGGCCGGACGGTCTATTCAAGATACGACAATTCCTATTACGCAAAAAATTACGGTCCGATGGATTACAGGCATGTAGTACAAAACGGCTACAGTTTTTTCCTCTCCGTTAAACCCCTGCTTGTAGACCAGGCGGAACAGAACCTTAGCTTCTTCATAC
>JBNGED010000450.1:0-2613 GCA_049975605.1 Sediminispirochaetaceae bacterium
GACTACGAGTGGGTGGTCAACCGTCTCGAAGCCATCGGTTACAAGGGCTACATCGGCCTCGAATACGAAGTGGCCGGCCTCCCCGTGGAAAAAGGCGCCAAACAGTACCTCGACGGATACAAGAAGATGGTAGGGATGGACTGATCATGAAACGACTGAAAGTTGAATTCGAGAAGGGGGGCGTCTTCTACGCCCGCCTGCTGGAGGAAGAGGCTCCGAAAACATGCCGGACCTTTCTGGAACGGCTTCCCCTGAAGTTCACCTTCTGGCAGAGCATCGTCTCCGGACACGCAATGGTGACGATTCCTGAAGACCTGACCGTTGAACCGGAGAACCAGCGTACCATCGGCTGCCCGGCGGGTACTCTCGCCTTTCTGGTGCAGGACCCGCCCCGCAATGTACCCGATGAGATCTACATCGCCTACGGCCCGTATTTCGTTTCCCGGTGCTCGTACATCGAGATGCAGCAGCCGGTCAATATTTTTGCTCAGATCGAAGATAACCTGGACGAACTCCAGAAGGTCGGCAAACGGGTCCTCATGAAGGGGGCGGAAGAAGTACGGTTGAGTCTCGAGGAATAGCCGGCGTACCGGCTGTTCGGGCCTGTCACAGGCTTCAACGGCGCCCAGGAGTAAAGTCTTCGGGGCGCCGTTTTCATAGATTGGCACGCTGTTTCAGGATACAAAACTCACCTTTTTACGAAGAAATCCTTTACAAATCGCCGTCTTAAGGTAAAAATTTGAATTAATCTCTCAGCAGTTGTTGACGAATCAATTTCTTTTATAGTTAGATGGCCGAGAAAACAGGAGGCAGAAGTATGGAAGAGATACAATATTCACGCTTCAATCCCATCACGATTATCAGAAAGATTATTAAATTTATTATTCTCGTACTGTTCACGGTTATTATCTTCTCGGTGTTTTACCAGGTGGTATCGCGTTATGTCTTTCAGGCGCCGCCGTCCTGGACGGAAGAGGTGTCGCGGTTCAGTCTGGTATGGCTTATCATCCTCGGATCCTCTGTCTGTATCCGCAAGAGCAGGCATTTCAACGTCGACTACATAACGCAGCTTATGTCCAAACGAACGGTGTACATCCTCAACCTCTTCCTGAACCTGCTGATCGTGGGTTTCATCTCCTTGGCCCTCTACTACGGCATTGAAGTAATGTCCAACTCATTCACCACTACATCCCCGGCACTGGGGATTCCCATGGGACATGTGTACCTGGTGTTCCCGATCGGGTTCGGAATGATGCTGATGGAGGCGATACTTCTGGTCTTTGAACTGATCAAGTACGGACCGGACAGGATCGCTGAATCCAATTAAGGAGTAATTCTATGGTTTTAATTGTAATGGTTATAAGTATCCTGACTCTTCTTGTATTTACCATGCCGATCGCTTTTTCCATGGGAGTCGGATCCCTGATCGCATTCCTTGTCGACGGCAGCGTGGCAATGACCATCATTCCCAAGCGGATGTTCGCCGCCCTGAACTCCTGGCCGATCATGGCCATTCCCCTCTTCATGCTGGCCGGGCTTCTTATGGAAAAGGGTGGAATTACCGAGACCCTCGTGCATTTCGCCAATGCCCTGATCGGCTTCGTCAAGGGCAGTATCGCCATGGTGGCCGTCGTGGCCTCCATGCTCTTCTCGGGAATCTCCGGTTCATCCACGGCCAACGTGGCCGCAACCGGCTCAATGACGATTCCAGCTATGAAAAAACAGGGGTATGAACCGGCCTTCGCCGCCGCGGTCGAGGCGACCGCCAGCGCGATCGGTCCCATCATACCGCCAAGTATTCTGATGATCATGATCGGATTCATCACCGAGACTTCCATCGCCCGGCTTTTCCTCGGCGGTTTTCTGCCCGGTCTGCTCGTAGGACTGGGAATGATATTTCTCGTGAACCGTCACGCCAGGAAGGGCGGCGAAGCCTACCTGCCGACTTACAAGTTCAGTCTCAAGAACATCTTCATCACCGCCAAGGATGCGATTCCCGGGCTTGTGCTGCCGGCCATCATCATTTTAGGTATCATCTTCGGCGTCTTCACCGCCACCGAGGCGGCGGGAGTCGCCGTAATCTATGGTCTTCTCATCGCGTTGTTCTACTACAAGAGGATAAAGATAAGAGACCTCCCGGAGATCCTTTTCGAGGCGGCCATACTCTCCAGCGCGGTTATGTTCATCGTAACCACCGCCTACATCTTCGGCTGGCTGGTGACGATCTACCAGGTACCGCAGATGCTGAGCAACTGGCTCCAGCTCCACATTCAGAACCCGATATACTTTCTGCTCATCCTGAACTTCACGTTTCTCCTGATCGGGATGTTCCTGGAGAGTTTCACCGCCATCATTGTGTTCGTACCGATTCTGTTCCCCATTGCCATTAACTACGGAATAGACCCCGTGCACTTCGGGATTATCGTGTGCGTGAACCTGGCGGTCGGTTATATAACTCCGCCCTACGGAGCGACCCTCTATGTCGCCTCCGGTATCGCCGGAGTCTCTATCAGGAAGGTCACCCCCGTCATTTTGCCAATGGTCATCATGATGGTCCTCGTCCTGATCATGGTCACCTATTTCCCGCAGGTTTTCATGTTTATTCCCAATTTA
>JBNGED010000451.1:0-2608 GCA_049975605.1 Sediminispirochaetaceae bacterium
AAGAGAGCGGTGCGGCAAGCGCCGAAGGTACACACGGGGAAGACTCCGGTGACGCCGCTGCCGGTAAAAAATAGCCGATTCGAACAACGCCGGCCGCAGATTTTGAAAACGGATACCGGCGAAGACGGGAAACAATGGCTGATGCCATTTTTGATAACGGAATAAAGACTTTAGAGAAGAGGAGAAACCGTAATGGGAAGGATAATAGGAATTGATCTTGGAACCACCAACTCTTGTGTAGCAGTTATGGAAGGAAATGAATCTATTGTTATCCAGAATTCTGAAGGACAGAGAACCACACCATCCATAGTTGGATTTACGAATAAAGGCGAGAGGCTCGTCGGTCAGCCTGCCAAGAACCAGATTGTGACTAACCCCGAGAATACCATCTATTCAATCAAGAGGTTCATGGGGCGCCGCTTCTCCGAGGTACCATCTGAGATCCAGATGGTACCCTACAAGGTGAAAGAGGCTTCTTCCGGGGAAGCGAGAATCGAGGCGCACGGCAAGGAGTTCTCACCCCAGGAAATCTCAGCCATGATCCTTCAGAAGATGAAAAAGACCGCCGAGGATTATCTGGGCGAGGAAGTCAAGGAAGCGGTTATTACGGTCCCGGCATATTTTAACGACAGCCAGCGCCAGGCCACAAAAGATGCCGGACGGATCGCCGGTCTGGAAGTCAAACGGATTGTAAACGAGCCTACAGCCGCAGCGCTGGCTTACGGGCTTGGGAAAGACAAGAAGGAAGAGCGGATCGCCGTGTACGACTTCGGCGGCGGTACCTTCGATATCTCCATCCTCGAACTCGGCGACGGCGTCTTCGAAGTAAAATCGACCAACGGTGATACACATCTCGGCGGTGACAATATCGACCAGCGCATCATCGACTGGCTGGTGGAGAGTTTCAAGAACGACCATGGAATAGACCTCAGTCAGGACCGGATGGCCCTCCAGCGGCTGAAGGAAGCAGCCGAGAAGGCCAAGATCGAGCTGTCGAGTACCCAGTCAACCGAGATCAATCTTCCCTTTATCACCGCGGATTCCTCTGGGCCGAAGCACCTGCAGTACAGTCTTACGCGGTCCAAGTTCGAGCAGATGATTACCAATCTCATCGAACGAACCAAGCAGCCATGTCTGAATGCTCTCAAAGACGCGGGTGTCGACGCGAATCAGGTGGATGAAGTCATTCTGGTAGGAGGTTCTACCAGGATTCCCGCGGTACAGCAATCAGTGAAGGAACTGTTCGGCAGGGAACCCCACAAGGGCGTGAATCCTGATGAAGTAGTGGCCATGGGAGCCGCCATCCAGGGCGGAATCCTGGGCGGTGATGTTAAGGACGTTCTCCTGCTGGATGTAACCCCCCTGTCTCTCGGTATCGAGACTCTCGGAGGGGTGTTCACCAGGTTGATCGAGCGGAACACGACAATTCCAACCCGCAAGAGCCAGATCTTTTCCACTGCGGCGGACAACCAGAACGCAGTATCGATCCACGTGCTTCAGGGTGAACGCGAAATGGCCAGCCAGAACCGTACCCTGGGACGCTTCGACCTGGTAGGTATTCCTCCCGCGCCGCGCGGAGTGCCCCAGATAGAAGTTACCTTCGACATAGATGCCAACGGTATCGTACATGTATCGGCGAAGGACCTGGGTACCGGCAAGGAACAGAAGATACGGATCGAATCCTCTTCAGGTCTCTCGGAAGATGAGATCAACCGGATGGTCCATGAAGCCGAGGAACATGCCTCTGAAGACAAACAGGCCCGTGAAAAGGTCGAAGTCCGCAACGAGGCGGACTCCCTCGTATATACTACGGAGAAGTCGCTGAAGGATTACGGAGACAAGATATCCGCTGATGACAAGCAGAAGATTGAATCCGCCGTGGCTGAACTGAAGACGGCTGTAGAAAACGATAATACCGAAGAGATGCGCACCAAAATGGAGGCGCTGAAGCAGGCTTCCTACAAACTGGCCGAAGAGGTCTACAAGCAGGCCGGCGCCGGTCAGGGAGCAGGCGGAGATGGAAGCACAGGACAGAGTCAGGATGCCGGCGGTACTTCGGAGACTCAGTCTTCCCAAAGCGATCAGAATGTCGAGGATGTAGACTACGAAGTTGTTGACGAAGAAGAAAATAAAGACTAGTGGGTGAAATCAGCTGTGGCAAAACGCGATTACTATGAAGTCCTGGGGGTGCCGAAAGGCGCCTCCAAGGACGATATAAAAAAAGCTTACCGTAAGCTGGCAGTCAAATATCATCCCGACCGCAATCCCGACGACAGCAAGGCGGAGGAGCTCTTCAAGGAGGCTTCGGAGGCCTACGAAGTTCTCAGTGATGAAAAAAAGCGTCAGGCCTACGACCAGTTCGGCTTTGCCGGAGTGGAAGGAATGGGCGGCGGCGGGCCTCAGGATTTCTCTTCTGTGTTCAGGGATTTCGAAGATATTTTCGGCGATTTCGGAGATATATTCGGCTCCTTCTTCGGCGGAAGTACAGCCGGCAGGGGGCGGCAGCGTGGTTCGGGCCGTTCAGTCCAACGCGGAGCGGATCTGCGTTATAACCTCGATATCTCCTTCCAGGATGCCGTGTTCGGTACCAAGATCGAGGTCTCCTATG
>JBNGED010000452.1:0-2600 GCA_049975605.1 Sediminispirochaetaceae bacterium
CCCATCGAGAACCAGTACAGCGACATCGACAAGCTGAAGAGAATACAGTCGGTCACCAGCGAAGGACTCTCGGTGGTCCGCATAGAGTTCGACGACGGCATCTCGCAGGATGAGTTCAACCGTCTCTTCCAGGACGTGCAGACGCGCTTCGGCAAGGTGGAGCTGCCCGACGGCACCCTCCAGGCGGAGATCGACGACTTCTCGGCCGCCGACTGCCTCCCGGTCATCGAGGTGATCCTCTCCGGGAACGTCGACTTCGATACCCTCAACGAGAAATCCAACCTCCTGTACGATCAGTTGAAGGACCTTCCCGACATCTCGAACGTTGAAGTCGTCGGAGATCGCGAACGCCGGATCAACATAAGCGCCGATCCGCAGAAGCTGGAAGCCCTGGGGATTTCACTGGATGAGCTCATCCTGGCGGTACAGAGTCGGAATGTCACCGTGCCCGGAGGAACCCTCAGTACCCCCACCCGGGACTACCTGCTCCGGACCATCGGCAAACTGCAGGAGACCGAAGACTTCGGCAACGTGATCGTGCGGACCAGCCGGACCGGCGGGCCCGGCATCGTCCGGGTCGGCGACATCGCCCTGGTACGGGAAGTCTATGAAGAGGACGGGGCCCGCGCCCGCTACAACGGCCGTCAGTCCATCAACTTCAAGATCTCCAAGGTATCCGGGGGCAACAGCCTCACCGTAACAGGCGGGGTGAAAGACGCCGTTGAGAGGTTCAAGAAAGAGATCCCGGCGGAGATGTCGGTCACCATTTTCTACGATTCAACCATACAGATCCGGGACAGTATAAACACCCTGCTGAACAATTTCCTCTTCGGATTCATCCTGCTGGTCATCATTCTGTACCTCTTCATCGGCCTGCGCAACGCTCTGATAACCGCCGCCGGCATCCCGGTTGCATTCGCCCTCACCTTCCTGATTCTGGAATACCTGGGCGAAACCCTCAACACCAACACCCTCTTCGGCCTGGTGCTCGTGCTCGGACTAATCGTCGACCATGCGATCGTCATCATCGAGAACAGCTACCGTCTCCAGCAGGAAGGACTATCGCGCATCGACGCGGCTATCGAAGGCACGAACCAGGTAGTCCAGCCGGTTATCGCGGCTACCGCCACCACCGTGGCGGCCTTTCTGCCGCTGATGATACTCCCAGGTACCATCGGGAAATTCCTGCGGGTCATCCCCTTTACCGTCTCCATCGCCCTCATAGCCTCGACCTTCGAAGCCCTCGTCTTCCTCCCCGTCCACTTCGCCGACTGGTCCGGCAAGGCCAAACAGCGAACCCGGAGGGTTTTCGACACACTCCGGGACAGATACCGGAGCCTCCTCCTGGTTCTCTTCCGACGCAGAAAACTTACCGTAGCGGGTATGCTGCTGGCGGCAGTCTTCATTCTCGGCCTTACCGGCACCGTACAGCAGGACCTCTTCAGCGCGGAAGATTTTTCGCTATTCTACATCGACATCGAAATGCCCAGCGGAACTCCGAGAGATAAAACCGATGAGATCGTACGGGAATTCGAAGACCGCCTCCTGCCGCTGATCGGCAAAGGCGAAATCCTGGCCATCGACAGTACCATCGGCTTCGCCGGGGGAAGCGGGGGCAACTCCGCGACGAGCAACGTTGCGGAACTGATCATCGATCTCGAAGAGCGCGACCGCGGAAGGGAACGCTCCATCCCGGCCATCATCAGGGAAGTCGAAGCCCTCTGCGTCGACATTCCCGGTCCGGAATCGGTCCGCTACCGGCGGGCGACCAACGGTCCGCCGACGGACCCTCCCGTCTCGTACCGCCTGAGGGGCGACAACTATGCGGCACTTATAGACCTCTCTCTCAAGATACAGCAGAAGCTCAGAGACTACCCTGAACTCTACAATATCAGGGACAACATCGACAGCGGCACCCCCGAACTCCGGATCCGGGTGGATGAGAACCGGGCCGCCCGGTACGGCCTGGACACCCGGTCCGTGGGCTTGTACATACGCAGCTCCATCGACGGCGTAACCGCTACGACCGTTTTCAAGGAGAACGAAGAGATCGACGTCATCATCCGCTACTCGGAGGGGAATTACACGTCGGTGTACGATCTCCTGCAGATCAAAATCCCCGCCAGAGACGGACGGCAGATACCGTTCAACTCGATCTGCAGCATCGAAGAGAGTTCGGGAATCGCCTCCATCAAACGCGTCGACGGCAAGCGGGAAGTAACCATCTCCGCCGAAGCCTACAGCGAGGAACGGGTCCGCATGATCAACAGCGAGATCGAAGCCTATTATGATACAAATCTCCGCGGCGGCGGTCAGAACGTTGATTTCATCGTCGGCGGGGAATTCGCCGAATTCAACACCCTGCTGATACAGATCCTGCGTATCTTCCTGATCGGTGTTTTTCTGATATACATCATCCTCGGCACCCAGTTCAAATCCTACAGTCAGCCATTCCTGATCCTTTTCTCCGTTCCATTCGCCTTCGCGGGGGTCATTCTCTATCTGGTCGTATCGGGGACACCCTTCTCGACCACCGTCATGTATGCAGGGGTGGCTCTGGCCGGCATTGCCGTCAACGACTCGATTGTACTGATCAGCTT
>JBNGED010000453.1:0-2599 GCA_049975605.1 Sediminispirochaetaceae bacterium
ACTGTGCGACATCATGGGGCATCCAGTAATATTTTGAGTTGAGACCTGCCACGGGGAAACCCGCCAGGCCCACAATCTCGAGGGTGATGGCATTGCTTCCCCTGGCTGCCGTCGTTGCCAGAACCGTAACGTCGTCTCCGATCTCCAGATCGAGGTCCCGTGCGAGCACCGCGCCCATCAGCATCTCGTTTTCTCCGTTCTGCGGCAATCGGCCGGCCTTGAGAATCGAATCCAGATCCTGGAAATCCTTCTCCAGTTCGAAGTCGGCACCCACTCCGACAGCGCCGAAGTTGGTGCCTTCGATGTAAATACTGGAGGGAAAAGTAGTCCGCGGGACGAAGTGTTTGATCCGATCGTTCCCGCTCAACACCTGCCGGGACGACTCCCAGTCTACTGTCAGGTGAATCGGGTTGAACCGTTCGAACTCCTCATACCGGGCGTTGCGGATCCGTACTTCTCCGGTGTAGTAGGTCTGCAGGTTATAGGCCATATCAGCCCTCATGCCGCCGATCAGGGAGAAGAGGAAAACGATACTCATTGAAGCAACCCCGATTGCTACCGCCGATAGAATGGACCTCCGCATGTTCCTTTTTATGTTTTTCAGCGCAGTTCGCGCCAGTTTGAACTTCACCACGACCTCCTTCTACTGGTGCCGCAGGCAGCTCGGGATATCCATCTTCAGCGCTCTCCTGGTGGGGAAATAGGCCACCAGGGAAGAGATAAATATGCCTACAATGAAGGCTACTGCCATCGTCTCGGGATTCCAGACCCCTCTGAAGATGCTCTGTATGCGGAATCCGAGATCGTTGTTCCGCAGAAGAGCTCCATAATCAATACCCACATTGATGATGTACAAATTCGCCAGTGCTCCGAGGGCTACCCCCAGCAGGGAGCCGATCAATCCGATTCCGGCCGCCTCGAACATAAATGCCAGCCTGATCTTGCAGTCAGGCATGCCGAGGGACCGCATCATTCCGAGCTCCCGGATGCGTTCGAAGATGGCCATCAGCATGGTGTTGGATATACCCACCGCAGCGATGATGAAGATGAGAAAGAGAATCAGTCCCGTTCCCCCGCGCTTCGCCTCGAGAAGGGCGAGGAAATCCTTGGCCATGGTTCTCCAGCTCATGACCTCGATTCCGTTCCCGTCGATGAGCTCTTGTATCCGGTCTACCTCAGCTTGCACATCCGCCCTATCCGGGAGCCGAATATCGATCTGAGTCACCGCCCCGTCCATCGCCAGATAATCCCCCGCTGTGTCGATAGGCATCATGATCAGGGTGCGGTTCACGTTTGGATTCGGACAATTGACGATTCCCACGATTTGAAGATCCATGGCCTCGTAGAAGCCTCCATTTCCCCGGGTAACGATGGTGATCCAGTATCCGACTTCGGCGCCGATGTCCTCGGCGAACCAGGACCCGAGAACCACTCCTTCTTCCCCCGGCTCCAGGAAGCGGCCCTCTGCCAGGGTATCGCCGAAGTGGTACACATCGTAATCGGTCTCGGGATCGATGGCGGTCACTGCAACCGACATGTTCCCGGCTTCACCGAAGTCGCTGCTGTTCAGAATGAGATCGCCGGCGAATATCGTCCTCGGAGTAGCTGTGTACCCCGCTTCTTCGAGTATATTCAGTATTCGGTCTGGATCATCGATGTTGATATCGAGGGGATGCTGGTACCGCTCTTCCCAGTACTCCGTGTTGTATATCCGCGCCGAAGCCGTCTCGTACCATTTCAGATTGCGGACCGATTCGTATTCAGCGCCAAGCAGCATGGAGTCGATGAATATGTACATCATGATGCCGAAAGCGATCGCTCCTGCGGTAATCAAAGTTCTGCGTTTGTACCTCGTCAGATTTTTGAACGCCAGTGATATGACGAATTTCATCAGTTCCTCCTCTGGTCGTCCTGTATCCGACCATCGTGGAGCAGAACCAGTCTGCGGGCGTATTCCATCACCATCTTGTCGTGGGTTGAAAAAATGAAGGTAGTGTTGTGGACCTGATTCATCTCCCGCATGAGCTTCAGGATCTCCTCCCCGTTCTCCGAGTCGAGGTTGGCCGTCGGTTCATCCGCCAGCACGATCTTCGGCTGCTTGATAAGGGCCCGTGCGATAGCTACCCGCTGCTGCTGTCCTCCTGACAGCTTGGCCGGCCGGCGGTGCTCCATCCCTTCCAGCCCGACCTCCTTCAGGATCGACATCGTCCGCTCCCTGATCTCCTCCTCATCGATGTTCAGGAGTGACAGAACGAAGGCCACGTTTTCATATGCCGTCAGCACGGGGATGAGGTTGTAGGTCTGGAAGATAAATCCCAGGTTTAGCCGTCTGTAGTTGGTCTTCTCCTTCTTTTCCATGCGGGAGACCTGCACGCCGTTGATCAATATCTCCCCCTCATCCAGGGAGTCGATACAGCCGATGAGATTCAGCAGCGTGGTCTTTCCCGAGCCTGACGGACCGGCAATGGAGAGGAACTCGCCTTCTCCGACATCGAGGTTAACTCCACGCAGAGCTCTTACAGTGGTCTCGCCCTCCTGATAATTTTTCACGACATTGTCAATCTTGATCATGACTACCTCCATTTTTATGCAGCGGACC
>JBNGED010000454.1:0-2592 GCA_049975605.1 Sediminispirochaetaceae bacterium
CGGTTGTCCTCTACCAGGAGGATATGCAGGGAAGCGGCGGAACGGAGCACCTTTTGTTCGGAATGTGCGGCCGCTTTGATTTCGGATTCCAGCGGCAGCCTGAGATCAAGGCTGAAATAGAAGGTGCTTCCTCTGCCCGGGGCGCTCTCCAGCCAGATCGTGCCTCCCATGAGTTCAATCAGCTGGGTGCTGATGGAGAGCCCCAGTCCCGTCCCCTGGTGCCGTTTGGAAAAAGAGCTGTCCACCTGCTGAAAGGTGTCGAAGATCCTGGCCTGTTCGGCCTTGGGGATGCCGATGCCCGTATCATGAACGGCAAAGAGAAGGGGAAACTGATTGTCTTCAATTTCACTGTACTGCCGCACTGAAAGCCGGACCTTCCCCCGTTCGGTGAATTTTATCGCGTTGCTCACCAGATTGATGAGTATCTGCTGCAATCTGTTCCCGTCCCCGACGAGTATTTCAGGTATTTCCTCCTCTACCTCTATGAGGAATTCGATCTCCCTGGCCTTCACGTTCATCTGAAGGGGGACCACCGACTTTTTTATGCAATTCCTCAGATCGAAGGGCCTGTATTCAATCGTCAGTGCTCCGGACTCGATCTTCGACAGCTCGAGGACCTTGTTGATAATGTCCAGAAGGGTCTCCTCGGCATCCTTCATCAACATCAGCTGCCTGCGGTGCTCTTCTTCATCACTCCGGCTGAGCAGTATATCCGTCATGCCCATGATGCCGCTCAGGGGAGTACGGATCTCGTGGCTTATATTCGCCAGGAACGTGCTCTTCGAACGGTTGGCTTCGACAGCCTCCTCCCTCGTTTTCTCCAATTCCTTGCGGATCCTCCGGGTAATGGTGATATCCTTGAACGTGGCTACCATCGCGAAGGGCTTCTTCTCACCCGGTCCGAACATGGGCTCGGTGTTAACCGAAAGCCATACGGAGGTGTTATCCTTCCGCAGAACCCGGATCTCACAGTTGCGGATTCTCCTCCCGTCCCTGAGGCTCACCATTCCGGGAAGCTCATCCTCGGCCAGTAGGGTGTCGTCTTCACTGAAGAAGCGGGTGCCTTCAAAGAGAACATCCGGCGGAAGAGTGGTATCATTACGCTGACAGAATGTCCGGGCCACAACCAGGTTGTAGTGAATGATCCTGCCGCTGCGGTTCCGCACGAGAACACCGCTCGGCATGGAACGTATGAGGGAGCGGTAGAGGGCTTCGCTGCTCTCCAGATTTTTTACCCGCAAGAGGCGCAGCGTGATCTGTTTCAGTACCTGGACGGATGAACCGATATCACGCCTTTCTTCAGCTGCGAATCTCGAACGGGAACGCGAGAAGAGGGCGTACATGACCTGAAGGCGCTCCTGCGCCACCACAGGTATCAGCAGGGCCGTCCTGATCCCGTGTCGCGCAAGAACGGGCGGAATACTCACGTCCTCCAGCTGACGGCCGAAGAACAGCACCGTGTCCAGGGTTCCCCACTGTGAACGGGCTTCTTCATTCAGTATCTTGGCCAGTATACCGTCGACCCCCGAACTCGCGTCGATTTTCAGGGTATCATTCACCATGTCGCGAACGAAGACGGCCCCCGATTCCAGACCGGTCATATCTGCGATTATATCCAGCAGACCGGAGTACAGGACATGCGTATCGCTCGTCTTCAGCATGGCATCGATGAACCATGCCTTGAGCTTGTCGGACAGCGAAACCGTCTCCAGTTCCGCCGCCGGCATGACATGGAGCAGCACCCGGTCGTATACGGTCCGATAGGAAATAGTGCAGTACGCCTGCACCTCATCTCCCATTTCATTGATGAAATAGACACTCTGGGGGGGCGAGTCCGCGTCTCCCTGTTCGATGAAAATATGTACATAGTGCTCTATGGTCTGCCGGCTTTTCTCCACAACCAGCTCGCGGATAGGAAGCCCGTTGAAGATAGAGGGATCTTCATATCCGAGAAGAGCCGCGAACTTTTCGTTTACACCCCGAATGACGCATTTTTTATTCAGAACACAGGTAGCAAACGGCAAAATATCGATTGGAACGCCCTGCATAGGGGTAGTATGCGTCATCTTGCCCGATCTGAAAACCGCCGGATGATACTTTTTGAAATTTCTTTTAGACATCAGCAGGATTCCATGTTAATGTATTTATAGGTACATAATAATTATTCATATTCACAATAAATATTATTATGTAACTACAATATATTTATTTTTCTTAATATTTAACTTTTAAGAGAAATAGATTTTTATATGTTAAAAAATTTGAACTATAATGTCGGGTAAATCAGCGCTATGCGCTATTAAAGATAAGGAGGGTGTTCCATGGCAGTGGATGCACAGATAGAACAGAAGAACAAGAATGGATGTTGCGGCGATAGCGAAGAGCTCTCTGTTGAAGAGATGCTTGCCCAGGTCGATAAAATTATCGACACCTTCTCGAACGTGGAAGGAGCTTTGATTCCTATTCTGCAAACCGCACAGAATTCGTTCGGTTATCTCCCGGAAGCAGTCCTCAAGAAGATCAGTGCCAGTTTGAAGATCCCTTACAGTGAAGTGGCGGGGGTAGTGAGTTTCTACTCATACTTTTCCACGG
>JBNGED010000455.1:0-2574 GCA_049975605.1 Sediminispirochaetaceae bacterium
ATCCAGAGGAGGATGTAATCAGGTTTCAAGAGAGAAGCTTGTTCCACCACGGTTCCGAATTGCGGAAAATCTCCTGTGATTAATCCACCAAGCGTATTCCGCAAGACTAAATCAAAGAAATAGTTGCCATCTGATTGCGAATTCGTGGAATCAGTAGTATAGCGAAGATCGAATAGCCGGGCCCCGTTGATGCCCAAATTGTCGTATGGCCTCATAAGATAGATAGAAAAACTCAACTGCTGGAATAAATAATCCATCATATCCTCACCATCTTCCCAATACGTTGCGCTGATGATACCGCCCGACAGGGTCAAAGGCGTCTTGTACGGTGGTGTTCCGATACCATCCTTCTGCGGATTTAAGTAAGGCTGTTTATAGGTTAACGCCGCTCCCATCTGCTTTGCAATGAGATACGGATAATTGTGTTTCTGAAAATCTTCCTTCAAACCTGCATCCTGGGTCCCCATGGTGATACTGTCGCCGATCGAAATGATTTTCACCGGCGGGGGGCCCGGCTTAACGACCGGCCGGCACCCTGAGAAGATAATTACGGCAATAATGAGAAGCATGACACTTACCCTTTGCATGGTTGTCCTCCTTCTCGTTTTCAATGTATGTGCACGTACAGCAGGCGGGTTCTTTGAAGTGTTTCTATCCATAGAATAGACCCGTGAAAAGGAAAAGTCAAGAACAGGCGGCGTTATTGCTTTCCTGGAAAAAGTGCATGGCAAGAGAGCCTCAGGTGTGCTACAGTTTGAGAAAATGAAAAGGCGGCTGGTATGAAGCGTTCGCTTTTTGTTTGGACAGGCATCTTCCTGATCTCCAGCCTGGGCACACAGGCTGGTTCTCTTCCTCTCAGCGGGGAGATCCTGGAAAACCAGGTCTGTGTCCTGACGCAACAGAACCCCGGGAGCACGGCAGGAGCGGCCTTCATCGAGGCTCTGAGCGTGTGGCCCAGGACCTCATCCGAATTTTTTCAAAGCAGAAAACATGGAGACCCGATGCTTCGGATGCGCAGCGGCTCTCTCGAACTGCTCATCCAGACACACGCATGGACCGTCTGGATCCCGGCTGATCAGGTCGCCATAGACGGGATAACCAACGGCAGAATCTATATAGGCCAGATGCTCTCTCCGGCGCAGGGCGATACGGATACCCCATCGATGCAGCCATCCCATTACATACAGACAGTGTCCAGATTGGTGATGATCGACCTCGAGGCGGGGAAGATCATTGAATCAAGAATCCTTGAAGAACCGACGGATTATATTTCACTATGTCCTTCAGAGCTGGGCGGTTATGTCGAAGTACATCATGCACATAACCGCTTCTCAACGGGGCCGGTGAACTACGAAGGAATCTATCTCATTCCCAGGAACAACTTCGGATTGAGCAACGAGACCTTCCACTACTATTCCCAGATCGGCGCCCAGGACATGCCGTACGCGAAGCTCATCAATATGGACTTGCACGACGGGAAGGTGTATCTCGACTATTCGTACTACGAGAGCATAGGAATACCCGACTTCGGAATGGGAACCTTCAGCCTGTGGTATCGCTCCTCCGCGAATGGTTTCACCCTCGGAGAGATCCACTTCGATGTGCATATCAAGCCGGACATATACGGCGGCCAGTGGCCGTTCCGCGGACCTCTCTTGATAAGCAAGCCGGAACTGTATGCCGGCGAGGGCTGGTATCCGCTGGACGGAGGCTATGCACTGACCGTACTCGGGATAAACCGCAGGTTTGCCTATTTCGGGCAAATACCCCCTTTCCTGTGGGGCGTCGATACTGCCTGGCAGAAGAAGGCGGAAGTGACCGTCGATCACCTGCGCGTTCGTTCCGCCCCGACCCTCGAGGGCGAGATTCTTGGCAAAGTCTTCACCGGCATGGAGGTAAAGGTCCTCGACCGCAGCGGCTGCCGGCAGGAAATCGACGGTCTGAACGCCTACTGGTATCAAGTCACCGCTCCGGACGCGAAGAAGGGCTGGTGCTTCGGCGGATATCTTGAATTCGAATAGGCTATTTTCTCCGGTTCCGTATAAAATCTCTCACCGCTGGTGCATCCACGGAAGAACCGTGTTATATTTAAGCGTAGATGAAAGCCGGGACTTTTTCAGATAAAAAAAATTGGCGCCTGCTGCCGACCCCGCTGCTACTGCCGGCCGCACTTCTCCTGGGGACTGCGCTGCTCGCGGGGGCCCTCGCGGCCTGTACCCCGGAGATGGGCTGGAACAGCGACTTCATCCTGACTACAAATCTCAGAGTCGGCACTGCTTACGCCGGCGAGACAATCGAGGCCGGCGAGACGGTGTACTATGACTTTATTTCAAGCGCGCCTGCTTCTCACACAATTACCGTGACCCCTGCTCTTATCGATGTGGCCATTGAGCTGTTCACCGAACCCAGTTACAGTGATCCTGGTGATAGATATCCGGAAGATTCAGCCGGTGCCGGGGGCGCGGAGACCATCACGTCAGTCGCTCTCGTATCTCCCCGGAAGTATTACATCGCAGTAACAGAAATCGGCGGATCAGCCGGCGAATTCGATATACAGATCACCTACCCTTGATC
>JBNGED010000456.1:0-2563 GCA_049975605.1 Sediminispirochaetaceae bacterium
CTTCATCAACTCCTTCGAGAGCACGGGGGTACTGGAGAACGTGGCCCTGTTCCTCTCCCTGGCGGACGACCCGAGTATCGAACGGCTGATCACCCCGCGGTCGGCCCTGACGCTGGCTGAGTACCTTGCCTTCGACAAGGGTATGCACGTGCTGGTGATCCTCACCGACATGGCCAACTACTGCGAGTCCCTGCGGGAGATTTCGACCCTCCGGGGCGAGATCCCGTCCCGGAAGGGATATCCCGGCTACCTGTACTCGGACCTGGCGGAGATCTACGAACGGTCCGGGATGGTGGAGGGCTTCAGCGGTTCCATCACACAGCTGCCGATCCTGACCATGCCGAACGATGATATCAGTCATCCGATACCGGACCTGACCGGCTATATAACCGAGGGGCAGATCGTGTTCGAACGGGAGATGTACGGACGGAACATCTATCCGCCGGTTGCCGGCCTTCCGTCTCTTTCGCGGCTGATGAAGGACGGAATCGGCGAGGGAATGACCCGGGAGGACCACCCCCACCTTGCGAGTCAGCTCTTTGCCGCTTACAGTTATGTAAAGGACGTTCGGAACCTTGCCTCCGTTATCGGCGAAGAGGAGCTTACGCCCCTCGACCACAAGTACATGGAGTTCGGCGAAGCATTCGAGCGTTCCTTCGTATCCCAGGAGAAGGATGAGGACCGGACCATCGAGCAGACCCTCGACCTCGGCTGGGAAGTACTGCGCAACCTGCCGACCGAAGAGCTGCACAGGGTCACCGACGAAGAGATCGAGAAGTACTACGAAGGATAGGGGAGAGCAGATATGCGCAACGTAGCGCCCACCAAATCCAACCTCATCAGGATGAAGGACGAGCTGAAGTTCGCCAGGCTGGGCTACGAGCTGCTGGATCAGAAGCGGAATATCCTGGTGCTGGAACTGCTGAACCTGGTGGACCAGGCCGTGGATTATCAGAACCGGGTAGAAAAGTCTCTGGCCGAAGCCTACAGCGCTCTCAAGCGGGCCAGCATCGACATGGGCAAGCTCAAGGTGGCCCGGATCAGCCGGGCGGTCAACATCGAGTCCAACCTGACCATCAAGCAGCGCCGGGTCATGGGAGTGCAGCTGCCCGTCGTCGAGACCGATTATGTGGAGCACTCTCCCTACTACAGCCCCACCGAGACCAGTTACTGGGTGGACGGGGCCCTGAAGGAGTTCAAGGATACACTGGAAATGATGGGCCGGCTGGCGGAGCTGAAGGTGTCGATCATGCGGCTGGCGATGGAAGTCAAGAAGACTATCCGGAAGGTAAACGCCCTCGAGAAGATCGCCATCCCCGATCTGGAGGAGACCGTCAGCTACGTCACCAACCGGCTGGAAGAGAATGAACGGGACACCTTCGTTCTGATGAAGATGATCAAGGACCGTTTGGAAAAAAAAGAGGAGGAGCGTCATGGAAGGTCCGATACGTAATATCGTTGTGTATGTCGACGGAACGGAAGAGGCGATCACCGCCGCGCAGTACGCGGTCTGCCTGGCCAAATCAACCGGGGCCCGGCTCCATGCCCTGTACGTTATAAACACCCGCGCCCTGAACGACCTGGTGAAGGCCAGGATTTTCCTCGATACGGAAGAGCAGGAATATCACCGCGACCTGGAGGCGGACGCCGACCGCTATCTCAACCACGTGGACAAGATGGCCCGCCGGAAGGGGGTGGAAGCCCACCTCGACAAACGCAGCGGCACGGTCCACCAGGAGATAAAGAAGAAGATCGAAGAGATCGACGCGGACCTCCTGATCATCGGAGAACTCTCCCACATCAGGAGCCGTCGTGACGAGTTCTACCACGAGACCGAGCGGGCCATGCGGCTTGTACAGTGCTCGGTTCTTATGGTAAAAGATGAAGAGCGCGTGTGGGACCTCTACGACGCGATCCCAGAGTAGATGGAGTAAAGAGTATGGCTTTGATAGACCTTATTAAACCGGAAGTAATCAAGGTACCCCTGGAATCCAAATCGAAGGAGGCGGTCATCCGCGAACTCCTGCAGCTGCTGGTGGATGCCGGACGGCTCAACGATTTCGACACCGCCTATGACGCCCTTCTGGCCCGTGAAGCCAGGGGCAGCACCGGTCTCGAAGACGGCGTCGCGGTCCCCCACGCCAAGACCGACACCGTCCCTTCCATCACCCTCGCCATGGGAATCGCCCCCGACGGCATCGACTTCCAGGCCCTGGACGGTAAGCCGAGCACCCTCTTCTTCCTGATGCTCGCTCCCCCCGATCAGTCCGGCCCCCACATCGAAGCCCTCTCGGAGATAGCACGGCTCACCCAGTCGAAGACCTTCTGCCGGATGCTCCTGCGCGCCCGGGACTCTGAAGAAGTTGCCGAGCTGATGACGGAAGAGGATTGAGTCCGGGCAGGGATCCTCCGTACAATTTCCAACGATAGAATAGCGAATTACTCAGCAAAGTTTTATACTATGAAGAGACAACCGGCAGGAAGCAATGAGCGGCTTGATAGATTTCACTGATGCTGAATTCGAATCCATCTCGAAATTGGTTTATGAAAAATTCGGAATAAA
>JBNGED010000457.1:0-2545 GCA_049975605.1 Sediminispirochaetaceae bacterium
CCTATGCTCCGGTCAGGGATGAAGGCTTCGGAGAGTACCAGCCCGTACTTCCGGATCCGCAGCCTCAGCAGACAGAGAAGCGGGTCATTATCGTCGCCGACCTTCCGGAAGGAGATTCGGCAATACGACGGATGGTGGAACGTCTCAGCTGTTCATTTCCGGAGGCGGAACTCATCAATCTCCGGGAGATTAAGATGGGTCCGTGCGCCGGCTGTCTCAGGTGCGGCTTTGACAACCGGTGTGTCTACGAAGGGAAGGACGATCTGATCGAACTGCACCGCGGGAAGGTGCTGACGGCGGACATTCTGGTTTTCGCCGGAGAGATGACTATCCGCTACCTCTCTCACTACTGGCAGCGTTATCTGGAGCGCAGCTTCAACCGGACCCACCAGCCGGTCCTCACCGGCAAGCAGATCGCCTTCCTGATCAGCGGTCCGCTCTCGCAGAACGCCAACGTCCGTGAAGTGCTCCAGGGCTACACGGAGACGATGGGCGGGAATCTCGTCTCTATTGTTACCGACGAGAATTCGGATTCCACAGCCGTCGACAGCGCCATCGATACGACCGCCGGAGTGCTGGCCCGTTATGCCGGGGAAGCGATTCGTACGCCGGTCTCGTTTCTCGGCGTCGGCGGAATGAAGATTTTCAGGGACGAGATCTACGGTGGTCTCCGCTTCGTCTTCCAGGAGGACCATCTGTACTACAAAAGACACGGCATATATGACTTCCCGCAGAAGAAACGCCTGCTGCTGGCTTTAATGTCCGCGATGACCCTCCTGTCCAGGATTCCTTTTTTTCGGAAAAAAATCCAAGCCGGAATGGTGAAAATGATGACCATGCCGTACCGGAAGGTGCTCGCGGCCGCAGGTCCGGCGGACGCTTCGGTTAGAGAACCTCGGGACTCCGCCAGAGGAGATGATGGAACGGTACGAAAGGGGGCCTGAGTATGAAAGAGGTAAAGCCGAAAAAGGTACTGGCAGTGAACGGCAGTCTGCGAACCGGGGGGAACACCGCTGTAAGTCTCTCCCTCCTCGAGGAGGAGCTCGAGAAAGAGGCCCGGAAACGGGCTTGGTCTTTGGAATTCGAAATGATTAAGCTTTCTTCAATGGATATCCTCCCATGCCGCGGCTGCCGTATCTGCTTCGACCGGGGCGAAGAGAGCTGCCCCTGCAAAGACCAGCTGCTGGAGCTGCACCGCTCCATTCTGGCTGCCGATTGCGTGGTCCTCGCCTCGCCAGTCTACGTCAATGATGTGAGCGGAACGCTCAAAACCGTAATCGACCGGCTGGCCTTCGTCTGTCACCGGCCCGCCTACTCGGAGACTCCGTTTTTCCTGATGGCAACTACCGGAGGTTCGCCGGTCAGACATACCATCAGAACTATGCAGGCGGCGGTCCTGAGCTGGGGAGCGCCCTGTATCGGGACCATGGGGATCAAAGCCGGGGCCCTCTCTGGAAGGAAAGTCCTGCTCGATCGGTATAAGGAGAGCCTGGCGCGCAAAGCCCGAATGATCGTCGATTATCTGAACAAGGAGAAACACCACAGCCCCGGTTTTTTCCCGCTCATGGTCTTCGCCATCCAGCAAAAGGCGTGGGGAAAAATGTTTCAGGAGAGCGGGACGGATACGGTGGATTCCCGTTACTGGAA
Source organism: Sediminispirochaetaceae bacterium (assembly GCA_049975605.1). GTDB lineage: Bacteria > Spirochaetota > Spirochaetia > DSM-16054 > Sediminispirochaetaceae > DSBN01. Next base: position 1,648 of record JBNGED010000457.1, read on the forward strand.
GGAACAGGGTTGGCTCGATCCCGGCTGCGACTACTATATTCCCAACCATTCGCCGCGGCTGCGGCGTTTCACTGCGAGGGCGTTCGGACGACTTATCGCCGGCTTCATGGGCTGAACGACTGCCTTCCGGCCGCCCGGATGAACCGGCTCACATAGCAGCGGACCGGACGGATCACTAAATTCCGGCGGCTCGGATGAACAGATCGTCGGCCCCGAAGTTCCCTGACTTCAGGATGAGGAGGGGTTTTCCCGGTCCCACCGGAAAACAGTAAGGGACCCCCGGATCGAGGGACAGGCCGACTTCCAGGGACTGGAATCCGCATTCGTAACATACCGAACCCGAGGTCTCCCCGCCGGCTACCAGCAGGCGGTGGATCCCGATTTTTTTCACCAGGATGGCCGATACTTTTCCCAAAAATGTTCCCAGAGCTATACCCGCATCGACGGATGAAAGGCCCTGCCGGGAAGCCTCCTTTTTTACATGTTCCACTTCGGCGTCACCTTCCCGTTCAATGGAAAGCATGACGCTGGCGCCGTCACGGTAGGCTTCGCCGATCCGCTTCGCCGTCTCCTCTTCATCAGCATCTCCAGCCAGAATAGCGAGGGGATGGACTTTGACGTGGGCGAAACCGGCGGCCTCGGCGGCCTTCTCCTGCCGGTACGTGGCCGGGGATCTGCTTCCGATGATGACCACGATCTGCTGTTTCAAGCCGGCGAGGCGCTGGGAAAAATCGAGTGGAGTCCTGTCCGCAAAGTAGAGCTTGCCGAGTGCCTGGGAGACGCCGGAACCTCCGCTGAGAAACGTAACGTCGGCATAGGCGTGAACGGTCCGGTCGATGTCCTTCTGCTCGACCGCGTCGGTGACGTGATAGGGGCACCCGTCGGCTTCGAGCTGCCT
>JBNGED010000458.1:0-2537 GCA_049975605.1 Sediminispirochaetaceae bacterium
CGATAGTAGTGACGAAGGCGAAATTGCCGTCTTTCACAGTCTTGATTACAGCGTTCTTTACAGCGTCACCAGTAGCGTCCAACGTGATTATTCCGGCTGCTCCGGGGTACCCTTCTGTTTCGGCTATAGCATCACGGACCGCAGCATGATCGACAGTGCCGGCGCGTTCGATAGCATCGAGGATCACCATGTACGCGTCGAAGCCCAGCGCGGTGACCGCGGCCGGTTCTTTGCCGTACTCTTTCCGGTATTCATCGATGAAGAGCTTCGATGTCTCGGTAATGGGTATCTCTGTGGTGAAGAATGTTGAGAAATAAGCGCCTTCAACATTTTTCTTGCCGACATCCAGGAATTCCGGTGCTTCCCAGGTATCACCGCCGAGGAAGGGTACATCCATCCCAAGCTCACGGGCCTGCTTGATCAGCAGGGCGGATTCAGTGTAGTTGCCGGGGGCGAAGACAGCATCCGGATTGAGGGACTTCAAATTAGTAACCTGTGCGGTGAAGTCCATATCGCCGGTGTTGTAGTTGGAAACAGCTACGATAGCCTTGTCATCGCCGGTCAGTCTCTTGAACTCATCGGTGAAGAACTTGGCCAGTCCGACCGAATAGTCGTTGGAGATCTCCTGAACGATGGCAACCTTCCTTGCGCCCACTTCCTTGTACGCATAGTTGGCCATTACGGCTCCCTGGAATGTATCGATGAAACATACGCGGAAGTAATAGTCGTTGCCCATTGTTACCAGTGGATTGGTACAGGACGCCCCGACTGTCGGGACCCCGGCTTCCTTCACGATCGATCCGGCGGCCATTGAGAATGAGCTTCCCCAGCTGCCGATAATCGCGGTGACCTTCTCCTTGTCGACCAGACGGGAGGCCGCGTTGGCTGCTTCGACCTTGTCGGATTTGTTGTCGACTATGACAAGCTCTACTTTTTTACCCAGGACTTCGGGATACAGCTTGTTAGCCAGCTTGATTCCCTCGACTTCCATTGCTCCGCCGGCCGCATTCGCGCCGGTCATCGGTTCGAAGACCCCGATCTTTATGACCTCGGAGCCTGCCTGTTCCTGCTCGCCGCCGGCGAATACCGCGCCCGCGATCAGAACACACACCGCCAATGCAAGGATCCTTTTCATTGATTCCTCCTTTTTTCTATATGCAAACGAGAATTCGTTTGTTGTAATGAATAGCTGATTATATACCCAAATTCGTAGTTTTCAAAGATTTTTTAACGAAATTCGAAATTATATACAGGATAAAGATTTGCGATATATATGAAAAATGTAAAAACTGCATTGTCGCCGAAATGGGAAAACCGTTTCTTAATGTGGAACGGCCGGACATCACCTCTGTCTGCGCCGGTATTCCCGGGGCGGCATCCCCATGATCCGTTTGAAGGTGCGGGAGAAATAGTAGGGGTCCTCGATTCCAAGCTGGAGGCTGATTTCACAGATCCGCTCGGAGGTCATGTCGAGGAGGGAACAGGCCCGCTGGATTTTGAGACGGGTGTAGTGTTCCATGGGGGGATGGCCGGTCTGCTGTTTGAAGAGCCGGCAGAGGTACTGTGGCGTGAGGGAGACCCGTTCGCTCTGTTCCCGCAGGGTGAGGGTCCCGCCGATTCGTTCCTCCATCAGGTTCAGACATTCATCGATCACGCCTCTGGAGACGTCTGCGCCCCGCTTCCGGTCGAGACTGAGGCTGCTGAACAGGCTCCACAATCTTCCGCAGGCCAGCTCGTAGTTCAGGGGGCTGATTCCTTCAGCGAGAGAAGCGCAGATGAGCGAGAAGAGGTGCCGGCTCTCCTCCCCCATGGGCAGGGGGAAGGGTTCCCCGCGGACTGCTCCGAGGTCTTCTCCGCGGGCTGCCCCATGGTATTCTCCGGGGCGTGTTTTTCCCGCCAGGTACCTGCGCATGTCGCCAGCCAGGGCGCCGTCGAAGTGGACCCAGTACAGTTCCCACCATCCCCCGTCCGCGCTGCCGTAGGCGTGGGGGGCATTTTTTTCAACGATGAAGGCTTCCCCGGCTTTGACTTCACGGCGGACGCTTTTATCGGTTTCGTACCAGCCCGAACCTCCCGTGCATACGATCAGGATATTCGAGGGACAACCGGCCTCCCGGACCACGTAGTGATCTTCGGCCCGGGGGAAATACCCGATGTCGGTGATGTAGAGCTGCCGGGTTACGGGGTCGGCTTTACGGTAGATCTCCGGGGGAATGAGGATCAGAACCTGGTTCGCGAAGCCGTCGCGCCTCTTCATGCTGCAATATTAATATAGTCCAGTTTTTTGTGCAATCCGTACTATTTTCTCCATATTAATCTCATCTTACCATGGACTTATAACAGATGCGCGGAGGGTAGATATGAAGTCCGGGAATAACAGGGTGAATATTTGGGAAGAGAGGATCACTATCCCGACCTATGAGACCGGGGAGCCGAACCGGAACCCCATGTTCCTGGAAAAAAGGGTCTACCAGGGGAGCAGCGGCGTCGTCTATCCGAACCGGGTGATCGACAAGATCTTCGACGAGAAGATGGAC
>JBNGED010000459.1:0-2526 GCA_049975605.1 Sediminispirochaetaceae bacterium
CTGGAACACCGTCCCCGCCGCGGCCAGTCCGGCCCCGAGAACAACCGCGGCAATGACCCGCGGCAATCGCAGACCCAGGATCAGGCTCATGGCGAGGGGGTCCCGGGCGGCTGCCCATGGCGATATTAAGCCGGCCCGCGGGTATCGTCCCGCCAGGACGGCCAGCAGCATCACTGCAAGCAGAACGATGCTCAGAAAAAGAAGCCGAGCTCTCTGCCGGAAGAGGATCTCATGCATATGTACCGCCGGAGCCTTTTTTCCCGCCGGGATAGAATCCTCTCAGGAGCTGTCTTTCACCGCGCCGTTCAGCCCTCAGCCCCGTAGTTTTCACCATTCGCTCCCCCTTACTCGATACCGGTAATTCTTGGTTCAACGATGGAACGGAACTCCGCCGAACTCAGACCATACATGTCGCGGTAGAAGGTCTCGATTTCAACTTTTATATCCAGGTCTCTGCAGAGATCCGGATGGAGGATTTTCGAGAGCCACTGTACTCCGAGGATCCAGCGTACATCCGGCTGGGCCCAGCTGTAGAAATCCGCCGGGAAAGCGAACACCCGGCCTGATCGGGCCGCCCTGATGTGCTGCCACTGCGGGCTGTTCAGCATCTCCTGGAAAAAGGCAGCGGTCGGAATACGGTAGCTGGTGACGAAAATATAGTCCGGGTCCCAGGCTGCGATCTGTTCGAAATTAACGGTCTTCCACCCGCTGCCGATGTGGGATTCGGCCCAGACCGGATTTCCCCCGGCAGCTCTTACCTGCAGGGTCTGTATCCAGCCGGCGGGAGCTATGTTGTAGGAGATGTTTCCGCCCTTGGTGTTGTAGTAGAGGAGCAGAACCCGCGGTTTCTCGTCTTCCGTGAGTCCCTCCATTCGCGTTTCAATATCCGTCATGCGCCGGCGGTACGTATCCCGGATCTCCGCGGCCCGCTCCGGGCAGCCAAGCGCCTTTCCCAGGATCTCGATATCCTGCTGGAACTGCTCCGGTGTCTCCAGGGAGAGTGCGATCACCGGTATGCCCAGTTTTTTCAGGGGCGTTCCCAGACGGGAGTAGGCAAAGTTCTTTACAATGACCAGGTCCGGACGCTGCGCGGCAACCTCCTCCGGTCCGACCTCGTGGGGGAGTTCCGGAATGGCGGAAAAACCGGCGTCGAGGTAGGGAAGAAAGGTTCCGAGTCCCTGGTCGGTGTGACCGATGGCAGCAACCTTCGCCCGTGCTTCTTCGAACAGGTAAAAAACATTGGCCGTGGTGAGAGTCGCTCTGCCGGCCAGTACGATCCTCCGCGGTCTCTCCTTCAACAGGACCCGGTTGCCGATGGAATCCACTATCTCAACGGGGAATGCGGTATCCGGGTCGGAGCCGATCGAGGGATCCGCCATGGCCGGCGTGGAGGCAAAAAGAATCAGCCCGCAGAGGCAGGCTGCCGACAACAATTTTTTTCTCATGAGTGTTCTCCTCCCGTGGTGTCCCCGCAACGGTACATGAAGCCTTGCCGGGAACACATCACGAAGCTGCGTATAACCCATTATATACATCAGTATATAATGGGATGTCAAGAAGAATAAAAACAGGGTTTCAATACTTGCAACTCACCGATGACAGTAGATACAATACCCCTGGAAAGGGAGGAACATACATGCGGGTAGAGGAGATGGCAGCCCTGGCCGGCAAGGCCCAGATCCAGTGTTCGGATCTGTCTGAAGAGTGTAAGAACGAAGCCCTGAGGGCGGTAGCTGCCGCTTTGCAGGCCAATGTCTCCGCAGTCGAGGAAGCGAACCGGGAAGACATGCGGATAGCCGGGCAGGAAGAGCTTCCGGCGCCCCTTATCAAGCGTCTGCGGTTTCAGGGGGAAAAAATTGAGCAGGCCTGCCGGGGTATCGAGCAGGTTGCCGGTCTGCCGGACCCTGTCGGAAAGGTCCTCAGCGCCCGGCTTCTCGACGAAGGTCTCAGGCTCTACCAGGTCAGCTGTCCGATCGGAGTGATCGGGATGATTTTTGAGTCCCGGCCGGATGCCCTGGTCCAGATGGCCTCGCTCTGTCTGAAAAGCGGAAATGCCGTACTGATGAAGGGCGGGCGCGAAGCACTTCATACCAACAGGGTGCTTACCGATATCATTTCTGCTGCCAGTGTGCAGGGGGGCATGCCCGACGGCTGGATCCAGCTGGTCGAGACGAGGGAAGAGGTGAAGGCGATGCTCGCCCTCGACGAGTACATCGATCTGTTGATTCCAAGGGGTTCGAACCAGTTCGTACGGTATATCATGGAGAACTCGAACATACCGGTACTCGGTCATGCCGACGGTATCACCCACCTCTACATACACTCACAGGCGGACCTCGGGATGGCGGTGGAGCTGGCCGACGATTCCAAGAACCAGTACGTGGCGGTGTGCAATGCCCTCGAGACTTTGCTGGTTGACCAGGCGGTGGCTGAACGGTTCCTCCCTCTTCTCGCGGAGCGCATGGCATTAAAAGGAACGGAACTGCGGGGTTGTGAAAGGGCTCGCCGCAGCGCGGAGATGAAGCC
>JBNGED010000460.1:0-2521 GCA_049975605.1 Sediminispirochaetaceae bacterium
GGCTCAGGGAGCGAAGAAGAGGTGACCATCGACGACTGGTCCACCGACTCACTGCTGAACTACCAGAGCTTCCTCGGAGAAAACGGTCTCCTGGATATACAGGCCCGGGCATACCGTGATACGGGGATCGACAGCTTCGAGCAGCGCTACAACGGCAGCCTCGGTTTTTCAAAGCCATCTTTCTCGGTAAAAATGAGCGGCAATTACAATCAGAGCGAGCTGACGACCCTCGACGGGGAGAACCTGGAGACCGATGCCGCAGTCGGACTCGACATTTCAACCTCGGAAGAGGTCCGGATACCTTTCCAGCTGGCATACAGTTCATCCTGGGACCAGCGGGACTATGAAAGCACGGGAGATTCGGAGGAGACACAGGAGGAGGACCACTCTCTCCAGCTCTCATCGGAACTGCCCTTCGACCGGGTGGTCTTCAGCCTCGATGGAGGCTTCGATATTCATCATGACCGGCTTGATGACGTCTCCACCACGGGATACGGAGGGACCCTGGGTTGCACCTTCAATCTCACCGAGCTGATCGGCCTGTACGCCGGCGCCTCGCCGTCATATTCGGCCACCGAGTATCAGCTCGCCGACAAAAAGAGTGAAGAACGCTCGATCGCGAGCGACGCGGGAGTTCTGTTCACCTTCTCGGAGGAGTTCGAAGGGGAGGTGCACGCGAGCCGGATCGATGCCTGGCGAAGCGATCCCGAGTTCATCGAGGATGACCTGAGCCACACCTCGATATGGCAGGGCGCCACGGAGTGGAGCCTGCAGGCGCCCGAGGAACTGACCAGCACCGCCGCATACGAAATCTCGCGTGAAGAGGGCGGCAGCCTCAGCCACGACGTAAGCGGGGACAGTACCTGGGAGCAGGAGGAAGGGGTGCTGCGGAAGACGGGTGCCCGGTTCCGCTATCTTCTCGTCGATTCAGCCGGAGGGCTTTCGCGCTCGGAAAGCATCGACTGGGGCAGTTTCCTGTCCCTCGAGCCGGCTGACATGATGTCCCTCGACACCGACTACAGCGGCTCCTGGTCCGATGACGAAGGCAATACCGTACAGCACGACGCCGGACTCGATTTTTCCCACAATCCCGTGGAAGGCTTCGGTTACGGCGCCGGCGCTGGTTATGCGTATGAAGAGGATGCGGATAACTACTCCTCGAACTACTCCGGCACCGGAAGAGTGAACCTCGTGCCCGTGATCGGCTACAAGGAGCTGAACCTGGAGCTGTCCGAGCTCTTGGAGTTCGAGGATGCCTCCGACGGCGAGAACATCCTTTCCCGGACGAGTTTTTCCTCCGCATATCCGCTTACCAAAGAGGTCAGACTCCGCTACACCTTCAGCTGGGAATGGATCGACCTGGAGGCGGCCGGAGAAGACGATGGTTCGGCCTTCCTGCACACCGCCGGCTTCACCCTCTCGGGGCCGAAGGTCCCCTTCAGCTTCAATTCGAGCTACCTCGTGGGACACGGATTCAGGGGCGTGCAGCACCAGGTGGACGCCCGCCTCGAGGTGCCGCTGAGAGAGTCTTTCAATCTCATATCAAAGCTGAGCTATCGATACGCGGAGACCGTTACCTATGAGACGCCGTTTCTCTTCTCCACCTTCGCCCACTATGAGTTCTGAGCCGGAGCGGGCCCGGAACCCTGTCAATTCCGTCCCTCCCCAGCGCCCTGCCTCTTACTGCCGGCTCCGGCGGCCCGTCCGTCCCGCTTGTCCTGCATCTCCCCGCCGGGGTCACGACGGTTATTACCGGCCCCGAACGCATGCCAGTCCCGCGGTCCTTGTCCGCCGAGCAGCGCAAAAAATCCTGGCAGCGCTCCTCTTCTGCACCATTCTGCCCATGCTCCCCGCAGCCGACATCGATGAAGCCTATACCCTTTACAATCGGGGCCGGTACGAAGCGGCGGCCGCGGCCCTGGAAAGCCTGCGCGACCGGGGCGAACTCGAAGGCCCCGATCTGGGACTTCTCGGGATGTGTTATCTCCACCTGGACCGGCTCGAGGATGCCCGGCAGGCCATCACCCTGGCCGGCCGTCTGAGCCCCGGCAACTACACGGTCCTCCTCGCCAGGGGGAATCTTCTCCTGTACCAGGAAAAGTACGATGAAGCGGAAGAGGTGTTCCGGAGGGCGGATTCTTTTTTCCCCGGCAGGATGGAGACCCGGAACGGCATAGCCGCGGCCTTCGCCGGAAGGGCCTTCGAATCGCTGCGGGCAGGAGACTACGAAGCGGCGGCCGAAATGGCAGGCCGGGCATGGGAACTCCAGCCGGAAAACCTGAAGCTGCTGACCGCCAGGATCGCAGCACTCCGGCAGACGGACCGCACGGAAGAGCTCCGCTCCGCCTACCGGGATTACCTTGAGCTGCAGCCAGAAAGCGCCGACGCGCATGCCGGACTCGGGCTCCTCCTGTACGCCGACGGCTTGAAATCCGACGGCCTGAAATCCGACGGCTTGAAAGGCGATGACTTGAAAGGCGATGACTTGACGGAAAGGGGCCGGACAGAACAGCCCCTCACC
>JBNGED010000461.1:0-2519 GCA_049975605.1 Sediminispirochaetaceae bacterium
GAGGTACTGAAACAGGAAATAGAAACCGATGAAGGCGCAGACGATCGACAGGATCATGTGGATGTCCATATTGAAAAATGTGAGCAGGGTCCTGTCGAAGCGGTAGTCCCGGTACGGGCCGATACGCGGCGGCCGTATCATGATATCCGCCTGGTTGGAGTAGATCCTGATGGCCATGGTGTTCGGCGGACCGAAGCTGAGCAGCTCTTCCGGCAGGAGGAACTGTTTGCCAACCCCCTCTTTGTAGTGGAAGCCGGGAGGATACACCCCGTGGGTAAAGACGAGAGTGCCGTTCAGGTAGAACTCCAGGGCGCCCTTCATTCGGCCGGCCATAAAGTAGAGGTGTTCGCCTCTCAGTTCCTCGGAAAGCGAGAAGCTGGTGCGGATCCAGAAAAACCGCTCCTCCGCCGGCATGTCCAGATCGGGAACGATGGGCATCTCTACACCCTGCCATGCGCCGGCGTCGAAGGAGTCCGCAAGCCGGGGATCGTTTCCATACGTAATTTCCCATCCATTGGTCAGGGCAACTTGGGATGAAATAGAGCTGATGAGAGCTCCGCCATCGCCGGTCCGCCCAAAGGTCTGATCGGGAAGGGCTTCCTGCGCTGCCGTCCCGGTCACGACAAGACAGATGAGAATGAGGGCGCACGTGAACAGATTTTTTTTCATATCGCGTATATTGTACGGAATACCCCTGAATTTATAAAGTAAAAAAGATGAAAATGAAGAAAATGAATAAATTTTTAATGCGTATGGTCTCCGAGGTTGGAAGAGGTCTCTGCTTCGTTCAGGAAATCCCGGATGCCGGTACCAAGATAGATAAAAAAGGAGAGTGACAGCAGAAGTCCCCCCATCAGGAGGTAGAACCATGACAGATTGTTCTGAAGGAGCTGAATGATGAAGCCTCCCGCAGCGTATGAAATGGGAACGGTAAACGATGCCAGAGATTCCATCACTCCGAAAATTCGACCCCGGGATTCCATACGGACCTTCTGATACAGTGTGGTTGTCATTATCTGGTGCATGAGACCGATGCAGAGACCGGTTGAGGGGAGGATAAGGAAAGGTATGACGGGACTATGCGAGAAGCCGATGATGAGAAGAAGCGGGGATAAGACCGTCATCGCCGAGAAAAAGATGGCGCTGTTTGATTGACGGCCTCTGATTGAGAATCCGTAGAGAATCGCTCCGGACCCTCCGCCTGCAAGCAGGAGCGCCATGGCTATGCCGAAGAACTCCGGACCGAGGAAGTAGCGCTGTTCCAGGAGAAAGGGGAGGGACAGTATAACCGGAGGGTAGAGACCGCTGACAAGTGCGTAGGTGAGCAGCACAGTGGAGATTCCCTTTTCGCGCCTCATGTAGTCCCGCATCTCCCGGACCTGTGTAAGGATGGATGACAGAACCATGGATGATAATATGGTGCGGCCGCCGGGGGGGCGCGTCGCGGGAGAGTTGCTATGGTAGGTGATGAAGGATTCTTCGGCGGCGGAGAAGCAGAAGGAGAAACCGTTGAAGATGAACACAGCGGCGGGACCGAAGACCATGAAGGCGAGTCCGCCGAGGGAGCTGCCTGCAAAGTTGGCGCCGAGCAGGGTCGTGCTTTTCAGGGCGTTCTTCCGCCGGAGTGTCTCGGCGGATACCAGATCAGGAAAGAGCGCATGGGCGGCGGGATGAAAGAGGGCCGAGCAGATCGATATGATGAAGGTGCCGGCCAGGAGGACCGCATAGGTGAGCATCCCCCTGAGGTAGAGAACTCCGAGGGCGATCATTATGAGGCCGCGGAGCAGATCGGTGTAAATGATCAGCCGTTTCCGCGAGCAGGTGTCGGCCAATATCCCGCCGTAGGGGGAGAGGAGGATGATCGGAAGATAGGCGACGAACTGGAAGATCCCGAGGGCGGCTGCCATGCCGGTCAGGTCCTTGATGTACAGGATAACGGCTACCAGGTGAACGCTCGATCCGAACAGCGAGACCATCTGGCCGGTGAGAAGCAGAAAAAAATTCCTGTTCGACTCTTGCACTGGGATAATCGCTCCTTTATAAAAGTATAGTGAGCAGGAACATCATCCGCTACTACGATTCCAATACGCCGCGGTTCCTCCGCTTCGGGCAGGGCGCCGGAAGCGCCGCAATTCACCGTGCCGTGTGGGCGGAAGGGGTAGGCGACCGGCGGCAGGCGATGGAGTACGTGAACACCCTGGTGGAAGAGGCTATCCGTGAGACCGATGGCCGCCTTGTCCTCGACATCGGCTGCGGCATAGGCGGCAGTCTGGCATTTCTCGCAGGCAGGACGCAGGCACGGTTCCTCGGGCTCACCATCAGCGCAGTTCAGGGAGAGATCGGACGCCGCTACCTCCGGGACCGCGGCTGCGGTGATCGCTGCTCCATCATTGTGGGGGATTTCACCGAAGATGCGTGGCTGCGCCAATTGGAGGCGGAGGAGGGCGAAGGTTTCAGGGTGGGCCGGGGCCCCGAGGGCTGTGAGGGCTTCAGGAGCTGCGAGGGCGGCCGGGGCTACG
>JBNGED010000462.1:0-2517 GCA_049975605.1 Sediminispirochaetaceae bacterium
GTCCTTCGCATACTCGGAGAGGAGTATCCCGTTGGTCGTCATGGCCAGGTCCCTGATGCCCGGTATTCCGGACAGCATCTTAACGAGATCGACAATACCCTTCCGTACCAGAGGTTCGCCGCCGGTCAGTCGGATCTTGTCGAAGCCAAGTCTTGCAGCTGTTTCAACTACTTCGGCGATTTTTTCCAGGGACAGGATCTGATCGTGCGGTATAACAGGGACCCCCTCCTCGGGCATGCAATAGATACACCTGAGGTTACAGCGGTCGGTCACGGAAACCCGAAGATAGTGTATGGGTCTATGAAATGAGTCGTAGAGCAACTGAAGTTCCTTTCTCAATTTTTGAATTGCCTTTTTCAATAAGAATCATGCCGTCAGCCTGAGCTATGGCATTGTAATGTCCGGAGCCGTTGTAGGTTACGGGAATCAGCCTGCCGTCATCGCGGATAAGGACCGGTATCCACTCTTCACGGGCGGTCTTCGAACGGATAAAATCGACCCCCATTTCAGCCATTACACGCGGCGGTTCATAGGAAGCCGACATCATACTGTAGAGGTAAGGTTTGACGAGGATTTCGAAGATAACAAAACAGGAAACCGGATTGCCGGGTAGACCGAACAGGTCGCAGCCGGATGAGACGGCAAAGGTGCTTGGTTTGCCCGGCTTTACCGCTACTCTGTTGTAGAGTATTCGGAATCCGGTGGACTCAATTGCTCTGGGAACCAGATCGTAATCGCCCATGGAAACGCCTCCGCTCATGAGGACCAGGTCGTTTTCATCACGGGCCCGCGATACGGCTTCGGTAATCGAGTGAAGATCATCGGGGACGATACCGTAATTGGCAGGAGTGATGCGCAGTCTTTCGAGCAGTGAAGTTAGTTGAGGAGCATTGGCGTTCCGGATCTGATGAAGCTGCGGATCCGATGAGGGATCGATTACTTCATTCCCGGTAGAGAGGATTCCGACTCTGGGAAGCGGGATTACCGGAATTTTTTCCAGTCCTATCGAGGCCAGAAGAGCGGCATGCCGGGCTGACAGAATCGTACCCTTCTTCAAAACAGTCTGACCCGCCTGAACGTCCTCGCCCTGTCTGCTGAAGTTGACTGTTCTCCGTTCCCGATCGGATCCGCGGAAGACCATTCTCCCTGAAGCATCTATAGCGGTGGATTCCACCATTACTACGAGATCGGCGCCCTCGGGAAGTACGGCGCCGGTCATCACTTTGATGCAGGCGCCGGGTTCAACATGAAGTTCAGGTATGGAACCGGCGGCGATTGAGCCGGTGATTGTGAGAGGTCTGGAAAGGTCGTCTTTCCGGCAGGCGTAACCATCCATGGCAACCCTGTTGAAGGGAGGAAGATCACGGTCAGCCTTGAGATCCGCCGCGAGAATGCGACCATTCAGTTCCGTAAATCCACAAAAATCGTATGAGCAAGTCTCGATATCCGCTGTCTGTTGGAAACGGCTGCGCCCGTGCTCCATGGTCAGATCAAATATTTCCTGAAAGTCTCGCATCAGTCAAGCTGGCTCCTGTAGCGCCTCGAATGCGATTGTATTATAACACCTGAGAGTTTAAATTGACTACACATAATTGATATTTATCTTGTTCTTGAGTATGTACTTTTTATATTCTTCGTTGACATCCTTGTTGGTTATGATTCTGTTAAAATCGGCAAGATCGGCGAAGTAACAGGTGTGAACGCTGCCGAATTTGGAGGAATCAACCAGGAGAAACGATTCGATACACGAATTGAGCGCCTCATGCTTGATGCTGCACTCGGACTGGTTGGCACAGGTGACGCCCAGCTTGGAATGAATACCGCCGGCGGAAATGAAAGCTTTTCTGGTTCGGTTCTTGTGCAGAATATCGGAGTTCTCATGGGGTTCGAGAATAGTTGTCTGACGGTTGAAGTGGCCGCCGATGAGATGCGTATCTATATTCTTCTTGCCTGCTATTGCCAGGAAGATATTGATCGAATAACATACGACGGTCAGAGGAATATCGGTAGGCAGCATCTGTGCAAAGGCTTCGGTTGTCGATCCGGCATCGATAAAGATGATATCGTCTTCTTCTATCAGACTGACTGCAAAACGGGCGATGGCCTTCTTTTTATCTATATTCTGGGTCTCAGCAAGGGCGAGCATGTAATCGGAAAGCCCGCCGGAGTCCTTGGAAGGATTGTACACAACCGCACCGTGAAGTACTTTCAGGACCCCCCGCTGGGATAGTATTTCTATATCGCGTCTGGTGGTCATGGGCGATACACCGAGCTGGTTTGACAGATCGGAGATCTTCATCGAATGTTCTAACTGAAGCAGTTTTTCGATGGTTTCCAGCCGTTTCTGTTTGTTTTTCATGGAGTTATTATATAGTGATTGAAAAAAAAAGTAAATGATAATAATCTGATTATATATTTTCATTATATTTGCTGTATTGGTACAATCTATCCATAAAAATGATGCTATTAATTCAAAATTTGACAGTTGAAAACACTGCTTACACATAAAATCTTAAA
>JBNGED010000463.1:0-1025 GCA_049975605.1 Sediminispirochaetaceae bacterium
ATTCGAGGGCGAAATTACCCTGGATGGCCCCGTAGCCCCGGTAGGCTCCCGCCGGGATCTTGTTCGTGTACACGATCTTGCCCCCGAAGCGTACCGCTTCGACCTTGTTGTAGAGGGGGAGGGTCTTCGACCCGCCCACCATGAAGACGGTCAGGGCGTGTTCGCCGTAGGCGCCGGTGTTGGAGAGGACGTGCATGTCGATGGCCCGTATCCGGCCGTTCCTGTCGGCGCCGATCTGCATGTCGATGCGCATCTGGTGACGGGCGAAGGAGGCTTCGAATACCTCCCTGCGGGTCATTACCACTTTGGCGGGTTTGCCGGTACGGAGTGTGACCAGGGCGGCATACGGCTCGACGTGGACGTGCTGCTTCCCGCCGAATCCCCCCCCGATCCTCGGCTTGCGGACCCGGATGGAGCGGAGGGGCAGTTCGAGGGCCTGACCCAGGAGCCGTCTGGTGTGAAAAGGATTCTGGGTTGATGTAACGATGTTGAGACGGCCGTGGAGGTCCAGGTAGCTGTAGGCGGTGTGTGGTTCCAGTGCGACGTGGGCCTGGGCCTGGGTGTAGTAGCTGGTCTTTACCGTTACTTCGCTCTCAGCCAGAATTTTTTCCACATCACCGATCTCCATGTCGTAGGCTGCGGCGATGTTGCGCTTCGGTTCGAATCCGATGGGAAACATGTCGTGGATCTCGGGTTCCGGGTGAATGACTGTCGGGTTGTCCATGGCCTCTTCGAAGTCGAGGACCGCATCGAGCACCTCGTACTCGACCTTGATCAGCTCAAGTGCCCGGAGGGCTGTGGATTCGTCAATCGCCGCGACGGCGGCCACTTCATCTCCGACGTAGCGTACGTACTGGTCGAAGATGAACTTGTCATGAGGGCTTGGTTCCGGATGTCCCTGTCCGGCCCGGGTGAAAGGGATCCGCTTCACGTCTCTGTGGCTCAGAATACAGGCGACGCCCGGCAGCTCTTCGGCCGCCGATGAATCGATGGAGACGATCCGGGCGTGAGCGTGGGGACTGCGG
>JBNGED010000463.1:1035-2503 GCA_049975605.1 Sediminispirochaetaceae bacterium
GTGCGTCCCGGGGAGCGAGATCGTCGGAATATGCCGGTCGCCCGGCTACCAGTCCCTGTCCTTCGATCTTTCCCCGCGCTTTTTTGACTTCCCTGAACTCTCTATGCATGGGTGGCCTCCAGGTATTTCCTGATCGCCCGCATCTGACCTTCGTATCCGCTGCAGCGGCAGAGGTTGCCGGCAAGGTAGTGCTTGATTTCATCATCACTGGGCGATGCGAGTTCCTTCTTCATGGCGATGACCGTCAGGGCGAATCCGGGAGCGCAGAACCCGCACTGATCGGCCCCTTCGCCCACCAGGAATTCGCCGAATTCGGAGGCTTCCTTCTCGAGTCCGCGGATGGTGGTGATCTCGTGACCGTCGGCTTTGGCCGACAGGTAGGAGCAGGAGAGTATCGGCGTACCGTCGAGAAGAACGGTGCACACTCCGCAGCTGCCGGTGTCGCAGCCCTTCTTCACTTCCGTGTAACCGGCCCTCCGCAGGGTATCAACCAGCACGTCCCCCGGCTGAATGTCGAACTGTTTTTTCAGCCCGTTGATGCTCAGTTCTATTCTCATTGTGCCGCCTCCTGTACTGCGCGTTTCACGAGGGTACTGCATACCGCTGTGCGGTATTCGCCGCTTCCGCGGACATCGCTGCCGAAGCTGAGCTCTGCAGACGCCTGTTCGGCGGCCTTCCCGATGAGGGCGGTATCCGGAGATTTATCGGCACCGAGTATCCGAGCGGCCCCGACTGCAGGACAGGCCGCACCCGGACGGGCGCCGACAGCTATCCGCCAGCCAGTATCAGAGTGTACCGCGGCGGCGTTGAGGATCGGGAAATCGTTCACAGTGGTACGAACCGTGGTGAAGGCGCCGGAACGGCCGTCGGCGGGTATAAGAATTTTTTCGATGAGGATCGGACCGTTGGAGCGGCTGCTCAAAAAATCCGCAAAATCGACTGTGCCCTCTTTGAACAGCACGACCTGCGCTCCGGCGGCGAGCAGGGTGGTGTTCAGATCGGAAAAACCGTACCTGCCGGCGACGGTTCCTCCGACGGTCACGATGTTTTTCATCTGTACGCCCACGATGTGGGCCACCGTATCGGAGAACAGCCGGCCGAAGGCGGCCTGCAGCTCCCTGGACGTTTCGATGTCCCGGGCGGTGGTCATCGCGCCGATCTCTATGGTGTTACCGTTTTTTCGAATAAAACGAAGCCCGAGGGCGGAGAGATCCACCGCCAGATCCACCCTGCGCGCGTTCAGCCGGGACCACGCGCCGCCGCCTATCGGAAAGCCCTTCTGTTCATGAATCAGCGTGTATGCCTCGTCCAGAGAGGCCGCACGCACAAAGGTCGATATTTCCATACCCACTCCTCCAGGTGATTTCTGTAATGATAGGAAAAAGTGTATGCGAACGCAATTGTATCACGGCTCTAATTGATGTGCAACAAATTGCAACGGGGTGTGTGGGGGAAGTGCGTCCACGGC
>JBNGED010000464.1:0-1854 GCA_049975605.1 Sediminispirochaetaceae bacterium
TTGTAGAGCACATCTTCGGTCAACAATCCCGCATCATTGTACTCGAAGGTGTGGTAATTCTGCAGCTCCCCGTTACCATCGTAGGTCTGCAGGAGTTCCCCCAATCCTTCGTATGTCTGCTTGCTGCGGTAATTTCCGTCCTCGTACTTGTAGACCAGACGTTCGAGCAGTTCGTCATCCGAATTGTAGAGTGTTTCTTCCAGCTTCTGGATTCCTTCGTCGGCATAGGTGTACACCCGGTACGACGCGAGTACTCCGTCGGGATAATAGGAGAGCTCCCTGGAGACCAGCTGGACCTCCTCTACCACTCTCCTGGTCTGCATGTCAGCTTCTTCGGCCGCGACCTCTTCGGCTGCAGCCGGCAGGACATCCTCCGATACACAGCCGCTGAAAATCAGAATGAAGCCCGCCAGCAGAAGCAGCGGGAACAGTATTTTGCGCATTGTATTCTCCTCAAGGTATCTTAGTCCGAAGTATACATTTCAAAAAATTTGAAGTCAAACACCCGGATTGTTCCTGGAAAAATTTTCCACGAAACCGGTAATTCTCTCCACCGACAGACTCTCCCCCCTCGCTTCAGGATCGATTCCGGATGCCTGCAGCAGTTCGAGCAGGCGGTCCAGCCCCAGCTTTTCCGCCCACATACTTCCTGACAGGTTGTTGCGGATCGTCTTTCTCCGCGAAGCGAATACTCTTCTGGTGAACGAGCTTACCATCGGCAGCAGGGAATAATCGAGATCACCGCGCGGAACCATGCGGACTATCTTGGAGGTAACATGAGGCTGGGGGTAAAAACAGCCTGCTGAAACGTTGCCGCAGTCTTCCACCCTGCAGGCAAATCGGCAGAGAACGGTGAAGGCCGAGTAGTCCCTGCTTCCCGGTTCCGCCGTCATCCGCTCCCCCACCTCTTTCTGCACGGTATAGACCATAATGGGCGGAAGATCCCCGTGCTCAATAATGGAGGCGATAATGGCCGCGGCGCTGTTGTAGGGCAGGTTCCCGATAATCCTGTCGGCCATCCCCTGCTCCTCGAATACAGTCTTCCAGGTCTTCAGAACATCTCCGGCGATAATCTCGACCCCGGTGTCTCTGCGGGCCCCCTGGCGGTCCGTCGCAGCAGAATCCTCCGAACCAAAAGCCTGCCGCAGATAGTCCACGAAACGCCGATCTATCTCGAACAGGACAAGTCTCCCCCCGTTGTTCACCAGGTGAGAGGTCATCGCCCCGAGCCCCGGGCCGATCTCCCATATGGTCTCTCCACCCTCAAGCTCAAGCAGCCCGACGATCTTCTCCCGTACCGCCTGGGATATGAGAAAATTCTGTCCAAACCGGCGGGTCGGGGCCATTCCATTGGCCTTCAGAAACCGTCCTATCTCTTTGGGAGAATTGTAGTTCGCGATTGACTCCATACACGCCAGCATACTGAGTCAACACGAGGAGGGTCAATAGACAGGCCGCGGCTCCTGCAGCGAGCGGCCACACTTGCGCGGGAACGTACAGCGGAGGAAAGTCAGCCATCGTACGCACCAGTGCGATGAATTCCCCGGCCGCCGCTTCGATACATTGCCGTAACCTGAGGTCGGCTATCAGAAGCAGCGGGGAGCTCACCATTGCGCACAGGAGGGACCATATCAGATAGAGAATTCCGGTCCACATCCACAGGATGATCAGCGGCGTCAGTGCGAGGGAGGCGAACAGGCCGATTGGATAGAGAACACCGAAGGTTTTCACCAGAAGGGGTGCCGTACAGAGAACGGCGCACAGGTTGGCTGCAATCAGAGGGCTCAGAGGAGGAGGGACCCACCATGGGAGGACCTCCTTTACTGGTTCGGTGAAAAGCAGGATCCCTCCCAG
>JBNGED010000465.1:0-2008 GCA_049975605.1 Sediminispirochaetaceae bacterium
ACCCTGGCCAGCATCTCGAGGAGGGCCCCGAGCTGTTCGGGGCCGCGGCCGATCGGCAGGACGGGCGGCCGGTCACCGGCTAAAGCAGCATTGGTCACCAAGCCGAAGGAGGCCCCGGTCTCCATCAGGACTGATGCAAGGGTGGCTGCCGTCGTTATCAGGTCTTCGAAGAGGTCAACGGTTCCGGCGCCTTCCTCTTTGCCGTCCCTGCTATCTCTGCTTCCGTCTTTAGCGGCGCCGTTGTCAACGCGAAGACGCTCCCCGGCCGGCCCTCCATCCGGCCCTCCATCCGGCGGAAAGCCGGACGTGTCGAGGACGAGGAGCACTTTACGGTGGGAGGTCGGTTCATAGAGCTTCTCCTGCAGCTTTGAAAGCCGCGCGCTGGCCTTCCAGTGGATGTTCCTGGCCGGCCGGTTCCCGGTGTAGTCACGGGTGCCGGCGTACCAGGCCGGGTCCTCCACCGGCCCCTTGGACGCGTGAATACCGAAGTACTCCTGGAACGGGATGTGGAGAGGCATCAGTTTCCCCAGCCGCGGGAAAACGATGAGTTCACCCGGTATCGATATATGCCGGCGGCGCAGATGGAGTCCGAGGAGGTCCCCGGTTTCCAGACGGACCCGACCGAAGGAGACGACCCCGCGTTTACGCGCCCTCAAGCTCCAGTGTCTGTTCCTACTCTCTCTCGAGAGAAGGTATGTCTCACCGCCGAGCCTGACATCCCCGCCCGTATCGAGCAGCCCGGGCGTATTGAGCTGAAGCCGCATCCACACGGGCAGCAGTTTTCGGTTCTCGACATGCGCAGTCAATTTCAGCTCTTCCCCTGGAAAAACACGGTCGGCATCCAGTGAAATTGATACGCTCAAATGCGCAGCCGCAAGTCGTGACCAGAGCCTGGTTCCAAGGATGAGCAGCAAGGTCCCTCCGGCGGTAACGGCCAGGCCGTACTCCGTTTTTACGAGGGAGAAAAAAAGAACGAGGGCAAGAATGGTCAGCGATACGCCGTATGAGAAGAGACTGCGGGGCTCCCCTGCATGGTCTTCTTCAGCACCGGCATGAGCGGCGGAAGCGGCAGGCGTCTTTGCATGCATGGAATCAGCCTCAGACGGGGACCGGAACCGGAACCGTCTCCATGACTTCCTGCAGAACCGCCCGGGCGGTAGCGCCCCTGGTCCTTTCCTCGTGGCTGAGAATCAGGCGGTGTTCGAGGACCGGCTGCGCCAGCTCCTTGATGTCGTCGGGAAGTACGAAGTCCCGTGAACGCAGGCCGGCGAGGGCCTGGGCGGCCCGCATGATGCCGAGGGCGCCCCGGGGGCTCACGCCGAAGCGGACCTTGGGGTGGCTGCGGGTAGCGGCGACTATGTCGGCGATGTACTGCCGGACCGCCGGAGAGACGGAGATCTCTCCCCGCAAAGTCTGCAGCTCGGTCACCCTTTCAGGACTTATGATCGGAAGGAGGTTCTCCAGGGGATCTTCCTCCTGAAAGCGTTCGAGAATGAGGATCTCCTCTTCCCTGGTCGGGTACCCCAGATCGATCCGCATGAGGAAGCGGTCCAGCTGCGCCTCGGGCAGGGGAAAGGTCCCGTCCATTTCGATGGGATTCTGAGTGGCGATTACGAAGAAGGGCTTCGGAAGCTCTATGGTCTGTCCGTCGACGGTCACCTGGAACTCGCCCATGCTCTCCAGGAGACCTGCCTGGGTCCGTGGTATGGTGCGGTTGATCTCATCCGCCAGCAGAACGTTGCACATAACGGGTCCCGGGTGAAACACGAAATCTCCCGACTTCTGGTCGTACACGGAGAAGCCGGTCACGTCCGCCGGAAGGAGGTCGGGGGTAAACTGGATTCTCCGGAACGTTCCTCCCATGCTCCTGGCCAGCGTCTTGGCCATCAGGGTCTTTCCAAGACCCGGTACGTCCTCCAGGAGTACATGTCCTTCCGCCAGTAATGCCACGGTCATAAGTTCCATGACCCTCTTTTTCCCAACAACGACACCGGCGCTGTTGTCGGCC
>JBNGED010000466.1:0-1739 GCA_049975605.1 Sediminispirochaetaceae bacterium
CAAGGTTTTTTTGACTTTTACACCCGTATTCAAACAATTCGAGCCCCCTGCTATAATGCAGCATAAAGGGCCGGCAGCAATAAAGTACGAAAGGAGCATTCCATGAACCGAGACGAGTATATCAGCACATTCCTTCCCGAAGGCATTCCCGCGTTGTGGTGTCCGATGATAACGCATTTCGAAGCCGCCGCGGCACCTGACAGGGACCGCATACACAGGCATCTTGAAGTGCTGAAGGATGATGTCCGCGGCATATTGATACCCGGGTCAACCGGCGAAGGCTGGAACATGAACGACGCGGATATCCTGCGGCTCCTCGATATCGTACTGGACAAGACCGCCGAGACCGGACAGTACATGCTCATAGGTGTCCTCAAGACAGAGACGCAGGCCATGATCGACAGCATTGCAAAGAGCGTCGAGTATCTGATAGCACGCAGCGGCGGCGGTTCCTGGAATGAGGCGTTCGTGAAAAACAGGGTGGCCGGCTTCACAATCTGTCCTCCCTCCGGGGCAGACCTCAGCCAGGAGGAGATTACAGAAGGCCTCGAGGCCGTCCTGTCAATCGGATATCCGCTTGCACTCTACCAGCTGCCGCAGATAACTTCCAACGAGATGGAACCATCAACGATCGAGTACCTGGCCGGCACTTATCAGAATTTTTTCCTGTTCAAGGACACCAGCGGAGAGGACAGGGTCGCTGAAGCCGGGATGGACTACGGCGGGGTCTTCCTCGTCCGCGGGGCCGAAGGCGGGTATTCACGCTGGTCGAAGGCTGGAGGTGGGCCCTATGACGGATTCCTGCTGAGCACCGCCAACACCTTCAGCCGGGAGCTTATGCAAATCCTCCGGGACCTCGGAGATGGGAAAACGGACAGAGCCCGGAAGACTGCCGACGCTGTCGAGCACGCCGTCACCGCAATGTTCGAACTGACCGCCGGATTTCCGTCCGGCAACCCATTCGCCAACTCCAACAAAGTCTTCGACCACATCCGCGCGTGGGGCGAGGATGCGGCGGACCGCCCTGCCCCGCTGCTCTACGACGGGGCCCGCATACCGGAGGAATGGATCGGCAGGGGACTGGAACTACTGGAAGAAAACGCGCTTCCGATCCGCGTCGGTTACATGCAGAACTGACCGAATCCGGGAGGAGGGAAAGGGCCGCATACTTCCTGCAGGTCCCGCTTTGTACTATAGTTCCGATAGATGAACAGACAAAACATCCTCGGCCGGCTCAAGAACGACCTCGCCGAGAAATTCTCGACCACATGGCGGCTGCTCTCCGAAACAACACAGTTCCTGAGCCGCGCGGAGCTTCTCCAGAAGTACGAGCCGATGCTGCGGAGGTGGAGGCACACCCTCGAAGAGAACCGCAGCAACACCGAGAAGATCCAGTCGGTCCGCGATGAGATTGTCGGTCTCAGAAGAGAACTCCGCAAGAGCGGGTATGACCTCACCCTCGGCAACCGCGATATCAAGATCGAAGGATACCGGAATGACGCGGCGACGGCCGACGGGTTCGTCAGACTGGTCATAGCGGTCTCGAACGCCGGTGTCTTCTCAATTACCGGACAGGACAATCACACCCTCCTGTACCGCTACCTCTCAGACCATCTGAAGCGAAAAAACGTATACGGTCAGACCGCATACCATTTCCTCTGGTACCGCTGGAGGAACAATGTCCTCGTTCTCTCGGGTGCTGATTCGGAGACCAGGGACAACTTCGAGCGGTTCAGAGA
>JBNGED010000467.1:0-1662 GCA_049975605.1 Sediminispirochaetaceae bacterium
GTCTGATCCGAGGGCAGTTACTTCCGCGCCGCCGACATCCCTGATGTGGAGCATGTGGCGGGTCATGTCCTCGAGGCTCGCCGATTCGGTTCCGTTCAGGAAAGCCGGACAGAAATTCAGACCCACGACCCCGCCGGAGTCGGCGATTCTCCTGATCATCCCGTCGGTCAGGTTCCGGTAGTGGCCGCACTGCTCCCGGGCGTTGGAGTGAGATGCAATAAAGGGCTGCTTCGAGAGTTCGGCGACATCGTTGAAGCCCGCGTCGGAAAGATGGGAGACGTCAATCAGCATACCCAGATCGTTCATCCGCTCGACAATCTCCTTTCCTTCAGGTTTCAGGCCATTCTCACGGTGGGTCCACTGGAAGTTCGGGAAGCCGAGACTGTTCTCGTAGTTCCAGGTGAGGGTAACCAGTCGAACGCCGCGCTCGTATGCCTCTTCCAGTCTTCGGGGATCCCCCGCGACCACCTGTCCCTCCTCTATGGTGAGGAAGGCGCTGATTTTCCCCGACCGGGCCGCATCCTCCATCTCCGCCCGGGAGCGGACCTGAGCTATCTCCCCGGGACTGCGTCCCAGTTCCTCGAACAGACGGTCGCTGACAAGCCTGAAAGCAGCCCAGGGGTCGGGATGTTCTTCGAGCTTGACGAAGACCGCGAAGAACTGGGTGTCGACTCCTCCCTGTCGGAGTTTTTCGATGTCGATGTGCAGACTGTTCTTATCCAGGTGCTTGTCTTCATTATTCTTGTGAAGGGCAAGTATCGTGTCGCAGTGCAGGTCGATAATCGGCGTCATTAGTTCTCTCTTTTTTTATACAATTTATTTGTCCAATTATAGTGTTTTTGGATGGTCTGTCTACAGGAGGCTCACAGCGGCTCTGCCCCTATTCCCCCTGGACGTCTGGTCCAGTACAATGGAATATCCGGCATGGATGCGGCCGGTTTTTACTCGCTTCGAGCCGGAATAATTGGTATGTTTACATGGAAAGAGGACGCGTGGACACTGCAAAAGAATTACACAACTCTACTATACAGCCGCTGCAGAACGGAATCTCCCTGGAAGTTATGCACGAGGGAAGGTCCGTCTTCCGGAGCGAGGGGAAATGGCTCTATCCCCTCTTCGAACTGGAGCGGTTCCTTTCGACCGATCCCGCGGGAGCATCGTTGAAAATAGAAGCCCTCGTGCTCCACGATAAGATCGGCGGACGCGCCGCCGCCGCCCTGATCTGCCGGATGGGGTTCGTACGGTGCCACATCGAAATCCTCAGCCGCCTCGCCCTGGAGTTATTCGAAAAGCATGGAGTCGCATGTACGTATAACCGGCTGGTGGACCGCATCCAGTGTCATACCGAGGAGATCATCCATGCGGGGATGGGACTGGATGAGATCTACCGAATGCTGCGCAGACGGGCCAAGCTGATCGAAGGAATCAGGCTTGAGATCACGGACCTCGAGGCGGGGTATGCGGGCAAGACCGTCCTGAAAGAATTCACTCTCTCTCTCGGATCCGGGGAGCAGCTGGTCCTCACCGGCGACAACGGAGCCGGGAAGACGACGCTGATAAAGACAATCATCGGATCGATCCCGATCAGAAAGGGCTCGATACGGTTTGGGCAGACACCCGGTCAGGACAGCGGTGTGAGCGGCGCCGAAAGCAGTGAGAGGC
>JBNGED010000468.1:0-1521 GCA_049975605.1 Sediminispirochaetaceae bacterium
TGAAGAAAATGTACACGATGAACTGATGTTTCTCGACAAACTCCTCTCACAGTTCTACCGCGCTCTGACGGCGAACCAGTTTCTTAACGAACGTCCCCAGAATCTGCGCTTCCTCAACAAAACGAAACGGCTCTTCTGCACCCTGCTGCAGAGTATCGTAAACGGGACGAGCGCCGCCCACCTTGACCTTTCCGCCCATTTTGAAGAGTATAAAAAGACAATCAGTCGGCAGGAACAGGAGATCTCGGAAATACGCTCCGTTCTGTTCGAGATCGTCCACAACGAGGACCAGAATGAACAGGTAAGCTCCGAAGAGTACAAATTCCTGCTCGACAACTCTCTATAATTCACGGCGGAGGAATTCACTTGTCTGACAATACACTCCCCCCTGCACTCGAAGCTGAGTTCGAACGGCGGAAGATTGACCGTACTCTCACCCTCGAAATACTGGCCAGGTTCAACCGGGGTGAATTCGGCGGACTGGAGCCGGTCAGGGTCAAGTCCATACCGCAGATCGACGGAAAGCAGATCGTTGACCTGTCTGGAGCGGCATCATATACGACTACGGCAGACCAGGCGCGACAGCGCCTTGAGGACCTCCTGCCTGCTGAAGATACCGCCGGCCTCGGGACCGTACGGGAAGGAACTATTCATTACACCAGCGATGAGCTGCGTGAACTCGGGCTCCGGCTTCTTCCCCTTCTGGCATACGGCATACTCAACGGCGGATCGGCGAGCAGCTACGTCGACGAGAAGAAGAACCGTTCTTTCTCGCAGGAGCTCTACGAAATAACCCGGGATTCATTCAGTTCCGCGGCGAACCTATCCCGGGGCAGACCGAAGGGAACATCGCCGGCGTTCATTCATCCCGACGGGACCCCGGGGCCCTCCTTCCTCGAACTGAAGCTCCGTTCCCTTCTTATCCGCTCAATACAGTACAGACGACGCTTCGGAGAGCACCGGGGCTTGAACGGCGAACTCGGGATGCTCCCGGTCTTCCAGATGACCAGCGAATATACCGATTCCGCCGTCGCCGCCGCACTGGAAGAGTACCGCCGGAGTCCTCTCCTGGATGGTCTGAATCCGGAGAAGCATCCCGCGGTCCTCTCACCCCTGACCGCCCGGCAGCCGCTTATCGCGGCCTACACTCACAGCAGCGAGGGAGTACCCAAACGGCTCTTCACCAGAGCATGGGGCCGGGAGGACCGCCTCCTTCCTCTGCCGGGGGGTCACGGTCAGAACTTCGCCGTGCTTGCCGATATCTACCGCCGTCTCTATGCGGGAGGCAAACGGTTCGCGTACCTCGGGAACATCGACAATCTCGGCAATACGGTCAACCTTCGAGCCCTGGCCGTAACGGCCCTGAGCGGGACCCAGGGGGCCTTCGAGTTTTCCTACAGGACCGCCGTTGACGTAAAGGGTGGCATCCTGGTGCGGGACCACAATAACCGGCTCAGTTCCGCCGACATCGGTCCGGCCATCTCGAAGGAAGAGGTCGCCCGGACCGAAGAGAGTGGTATT
>JBNGED010000469.1:0-3507 GCA_049975605.1 Sediminispirochaetaceae bacterium
CGCTTCCCCGTAGTGAACCGGGAAAATGAGCTCGTAGGAATCGTGACTTCACGGGACATAACGAACCGCCTGCTTGCTGAGTCACATACTGAGATAGAACGACTGGAAAAAGAAAGCACGGACACCAGGGTTCAACTGCCTAGACGTATAGAACGCTGGTTTGCCGTTAACCGGTACGATTTTGAAAACGCAGGCTTTGCCTCAACGGAGATTAAAAAAATACTTCGTTCAAAACAGATCGACAAGAATACCGCCCGGCGCATCGCGATAGCGGCATACGAACTCGAGATGAATCTGGTTATCCATTCCAACAGCGGTTCGATCCACTTCCTGATGGATGAGCAGCGTGCCATAATACAATCCGAAGATTCCGGCCCTGGTATTGCAAACGTTGATTCAGCTTTACAAGAAGGTTATACAACTGCTACCGAGTGGATACGCTCCCTGGGTTTCGGAGCCGGTCTGGGACTACCGAACGTGAATAGGGTTTCTGATGAATTCTATATCACCTCCGAACCATCGCGCGGAACTCACGCTAAGAGTGTGATTATTATTGAAAAAGGAGCTGAAAATGAAAGTGAATGAAATAGCCGGTCTGATTGATGGTCAACTGCTCACCTCCATACCGGAGAATAATGAGGTAAAAGGAGGGTATACCTCCGATCTTTTAAGTGATGTTATGGGCAATGCCTCTGAGGGGAACGTTCTTATCACTATCCAGGCGCATAAAAATACCATCGCGGTAGCGAATCTTGTTGGTATGCCTGCCATAATACTCTGCAACGGGCGTGAAGCGCCTGAGGAGATGATCAAACTCGCTGAACAGGAGCATATCGCAGTTATTGCAACGAAGCTCAACCAATTCATCACCTCCTGCAGACTGGGAAGTGCTTTGGAGAAGGAATCATTAAACTGAAAAAAAACATCGATGTCCTGGCTGATCTTCATAACCACTCCTGCCTGAGTCCCTGCGGCAGTCTCGAGATGTCGCCGAGAGTATTAGCTGCCCGGGGAGCGGAGAGGGGGCTGATGATGATGGCACTGACGGACCACAACAGCGGCCGTAATCTGCCCGCCTTCCGAACATGCTGTATGAACGAGGGGATTGTGCCGGTATTCGGGATGGAAATTACGAGCGCGGAGGAAGCACATGTTGTCGGGCTGTTCGGCGACCTGGACATTGCTCTGGACATGGGCGGGTATGTCGAATCCAGACTGCCCCCGATTAGAGGAGATACAAGTCTGTTCGGCGACCAGGTCTATGTAGATGAGAATGACTATATCCTCGGCGAAGCAGATAAGGCCCTTTTCGCCGCTACCGACCTTTCGATAGAGGATATTGTTGATGCGGTTCATCAACGGGGCGGCATTGTTTTTCCTGCCCACATCGACAGGCCGATGTTCAGTATAGTTATGCAGCTCGGTTTCCTGCCTGACCTGCCCTACGATGCGGTGGAATGCGTGAATCCCCGCTGTGATATTGATACGCTGAATTTACCGGTGATTACCAATTCGGATGCACACTACCCCGAAGATATTGGGAAACGACCGACCCGCTACCAAATGGCTGAAATCTCATGGAAAGGATTGCAAGCTGCTTTAATCGAGATGCGGCATCGGAACGATTGATTCTATTGAAAAGTACGCTCCTTTTGACTCCTGCCTTGTTGCAAATATTTTATGCATTCACTACCATTACGCTAATTATCCCAGCAAGGGGGGCCTATGAAGACCTACACGGAAATCAATGAGAAGATCGCATCGGGAAAAGCGGTTGTAATGACCGCTGAAGAGGTCATTGACTATGTGGATAAAAAAGGAATCAGCGCCGCGGCCAAAGAAATCGATGTGGTAACCACTGCTACTTTTGGGCCTATGTGCTCCTCGGGGTGTTTTTTAAATTTCGGTCACAGTATTCCAAAAATCAGGATAACCGAAGCCTGGATCGATGACGTTCCTGCTCACGCCGGGATCGCCGCGGTTGATATCTTTATCGGGGCCTCCCAATTACGCCACAACGATCCGGCTAACATGTATTACCCCGGAGAGTTTCGTTTTGGCGGAGGCCACGTCATTGAAAAACTGGTGGAACGCAGGGAACTTCAGCTCTTCGGCCTGTCCTACGGCACCGATGAATACCCCCGCAGGGAGATCAGAACGATGTTCACGCTCGACGATCTGAATCAGGCAATAATGGTAAATCCTCGGAACTGTTATCAGAACTACAACGTTGCCACCAACAGTTCGGACCGTCCGATCTATACCTACATGGGCCTGCTCAAGCCGCGTATGCAGAATCTCACCTACTCTTCGGCGGGACAACTATCCCCCCTCCTGAACGATCCTTACTATGAAACGATCGGGATCGGCAGCGCGGTGTGGCTGGCCGGTTCCCACGGACATGTATACTCGGAGGGAACCCAGCACGCCAGTTTTGTCGAACGAACGGAGAACGGCGTGCCGGCTGAAGGGGCCGGCACCCTCGCTATTACTGCCGACATGAAGCACATGATTCCCGAGTTCGTCCGGGGAGTGACCCTGAAGGGCTACGGTGTGAGCCTCGCACTTGGAATCGGCATTCCGATCCCGATCCTGAACGAACAGATCCTTGCATGCACTACGGTTCGGGACGACGATATCAAAGCGGAACTGATCGACTATTCCTACGATTATCCCATGAAGACCGGCAAGGTTATCACCCATCTCACCTATGGACAGTTGAAACGTGGACACGTTGAAATAGATGGACAGAAAGTGGAAGTCTCCTCGATGTCGTCCTATTCAAAGGCATTACACATTGCCGAGTTGCTCAAGGCAGAGATCAGGGACGGCAAGTTCTTGCTGAGCGAACCCCTGCACAGCCTGCCCCGCAATCAGAAGATGAAATCGATGGTAGTGCGTGAAGGTGAAGGAGGAGAAGTATAGTGAAGACGAAAAAACTACTGATGAATTTCAATAAAGAGCTGGCAGAGAAACCGATCGTTTACCATCTTGTAAAGGATTACGATCTCATCATCAATATCTTCCGGGCAAAGATCACCGCCGACGAGGAGGGCTTCATGGTTCTGGAGGTGTCCGGAACCGATGAGCATATCGACCAGGGGATCGATTTCATCAGGGATAACGGAGTCACCGTCAACGAGGCGGAGAAAGGCCTGAGATGGGACAGGGAAACGTGCACGCACTGCGGGAATTGTCTCACCCACTGCCCGGTTGAAGCGCTTTATATCGTCGACGCGACAACCCGTGAAATCGGGTTTGATTCGGACAAATGCGTTGAATGCCTGAACTGTATTCCCGACTGTCCTTACAACGCCCTTACCTCCGTGTTCTAAAACTTTGTAAGGGAAAAAATGTCGCGGATCTTTCGCGGTTTTGAATTCAGGAACGCCAATTATCGTGCGGCCGTCCCCGATTTCGACCAGGCCAGGAAAAACATCCATAAGCTTTGGGGTACTCTGGAAAAATTCCTGATGCAGTATCCGGAATGCGCCCGCAGTCTGAGCC
>JBNGED010000470.1:0-2288 GCA_049975605.1 Sediminispirochaetaceae bacterium
CTCAACAGCACATGCCCGGCGGCCCCTCAGTTTCACTCGCCGGCATATGATGAAGTGGTTGTTTTTTGTTTTTCGAGTTTTTTAATATTGTAAATAATTTTACATTCAAAAATTTTTCCGCAACGCATTTTTTAATGGCTTCCAATTTCTGGAATATTTAATATATTCTGATATAATTACTTATAAGATAGCACAGTCCTCAGCTGCGCGCACGGAAGGCTTTCTTGCCTGTCGTCCTCATGGGCAATTTTTTCCCGACTTATGGTTTATTATGTGAAATGCTATTTCATTTTCCCTTGACACCGTTGAATATTGTTCTATAATTGAAGTGTAAATCAATACATTTTAAAAGGGAGGTAGCATGAAATTATCAAAACGCGTAACATTTCTCTGTGTCTTCATGCTGGTAATCGGAATTGCGTTTGTTTTTTCAGGCGGACAGCAGGAAGCTGAAAAGACATACACAATTAGGGCCCACTACACCAACTCACCTGGCGAACCCCAGGTAAAAGGTGCGGAACTGTTCAAGGAAATCGTTGAAGAAAAAACCGATGGTAAAATAAAAGTCGAAATATACCCCAACAATCAGCTTGGTGAATCGATGGAAGTCCTGGCTTCGGTACAGGACGGCAGCATCCAGATGGCGAATACCACCGGCCCCATGGTCAACTTCGTTCCCGAAGTCAAGATCTTCGAACTTCCCTTCATGTTCGAGAACAAGGAGCATCTCAACGCCGTTCTCGACGATCCGGAAGTAACCGCTCCGATCCGCAAGGCTATGGAGGACAAAGGGTTCCACCTGCTCGGACTCGAAGACGTCGGAACGCGTCACATTATGACCACCGACAGCGTCGGTCCGATCAATTCGATTAACGACCTGCAGGGCAAGAAGATCCGTCTGATGGAGAACCCCATTCACCTGGAAGCCTACCGCGCCTTCGGCGCCGCTCCGCTTCCCATGGCATACGGAGAGCTGTACACCGCCCTCGAACAGGATGTTATCGACGGCGCGGAAGCCGCCAACATCAACTACTACTCCAAGAGTTTCTTCGAACCGGCCCCCTACTGGGCACAGATCGGATGGATCAACCTGATCGGCTACACCGTCATGAGCAAAGTTTTCTACGACAGCCTGCCTGCTGAATACCAGAAGATTATCGACGAAGCGGCAGTTGAATCCACCAAGCTCGAAAGAAAGCTGTACGCCGAATGGGAGATCGAACGTCTCGACGACCTCAAGGCGAAGGGCGTTACCGTCACCTATCCCGATCCGGAACCATTCAGAAAGGCTGCCGAGAAGGTGTATGAGAAATATGCAGACGAAGTCGGCGGAATGGATCTTATCGACGCTATCAGGAACTACGACTACTAGAGCATAGAACCCTATGACTACCCGGGCTGCCTTTTAATTAGGGCAGCCCATTTTTTATGCTCCGCCATTTTTTTATTCCGGATCTTTACCCAGCCTGATACTGTTGATGAGGGGTGGATACGAATATTTTTCACGGAGCTTTGAAAGCCTCCTGAGATTGACCACCGCCGGCTCCCCGAGATTACGGGCAACCGCTATGACGAGGGCGTTGATGATGGCCGTCGGCACGACATGAGAATTGAAGAACTTCGATGACCCGCGCTTGGCGTTGAGCACGACCTCCGAATTCCTGACCATCTGAGGATTGCTTGTATCTGTAACCGAGACGATCGTGTAGTTGTTGCGCTGCTTGAGTTCGTGGATTCTCGTCGTGTCCAGGGAGGGGGTGAAAAAATCGAAGACGACTATTACGTCCTCGGGTTCGACCCTGAAGAGCTTCTCCACGAGGATGTGCCCGGATTCCGACAGCTGGACCACCTCCATGCCGAGACGGTTGAGCCGAAAGAAGAGATTGTTAGCCAGGCATTCGTTCGAACCGTTCCCGAAGATGTACAGACGCTTCGCTGCGCACATTAATTCGACGGCCCGTTCGAACTCCTTCTGGTCGAGTTCGTTGATGGACCGCTGGAGGTAGGCAATCTCCGATTGGGTAATATCGGCATAGGAGGGATACCCGTCGGGGAGGCTTTCGATGGTCCGCTTGAATCGCCCGCCGATGTCCATCTGCTTCCGGTAGTATTCTATCAGGTCGTCCTTCAACTGCGGGAAGCCCTCGTAACCGAGTGCGCGGGCGAAACGGATAACGGAGGCCACGCTGGTGTCCGCCTTCTCCGCCAGGTAGCTGACGTTGTTGAAGATAACATCGTTCAGGTTGTCCAGGATATAGTTGGCTATTTTCTTCTGCTGCGGAGTGAGC
>JBNGED010000471.1:0-2023 GCA_049975605.1 Sediminispirochaetaceae bacterium
TTGTCACCCTGGGAGGCCGCGGAGTTCTTCTATTGAGCCGGGACCCGGGGTGCATCCAGCTTACTGCCCGGGATTATTTAGCAGCGGAGCGCGCCTCGGATACCCGTTTTTCTGACCGGCCGGCCGCGCTTTTTCCCGATCAGTGGAAGGGCTGGTGGTTCCCGCCCCTTCCCGCACGCATCCGCGACGTGAACGGCGCCGGTGACGCCTTCGCCGCAGGCTTCATAACCGCCCTCTTCCATCCCGCCCTGCTGTGGAACACCGAACTGGCCGTTTTGTTTGCCCAGGCCGCCGCGGTCCTGACTCTGGAATCGGATTCGTCTGCTCCATCCGGAATTACCCTGCTGCGGATCATGCAGAGACTGAAAGATCTGGGTATACTTGAATCATGAATAAAACAGGAGAAAAAAAGGAGCCCCGTATGAAAAAGCCCCTTCGTGAACTCGACATCCGTCCCGAAGTACAGCAGGCCTTGCAAAAGGGGAAGCCCGTGGTGGCCCTGGAATCCACCATCATTTCCCACGGCATGCCCTATCCCGAGAATATCCGGACCGCGGAAGCCCTCGAGGATGCCGTCCGCAGCAGAGGGGCTGTGCCGGCCACCATCGCCGTCATAGAAGGTCGGCTCAAAATAGGCCTCTCTTCCGAACAGATCGAACACCTCGGCAGGGCTGACAACATCCGTAAGGCCAGCCGGAGAGACCTGCCCCTCGCAGTTGCCCGGGGTTACGACGCCGCCACTACAGTGGCCGCCACCATGATATGCGCCGACCTAGCGGGAATCCGCATCTTTGCCACCGGCGGGATCGGAGGAGTGCACCGGGGAGCCGAGTCGACCTTCGACATCTCCGCCGATCTCCAGGAACTGAGCCGTACAAGCGTCGCGGTGATCTGTGCCGGACCCAAGGCGATCCTGGACATCCCCCTGACCCTCGAATACCTGGAGACCCAGGGCGTACCGGTGCTCGGGTACCGCACCGAAGAGCTCCCGGCCTTCTATTCCCGTACCAGCGGCCTGAAAGTCGATCAGAAGGTGGATTCGGCGGCCGAAGCCGCGGCAATTCTCGATGCAAAGTGGAGAATGGGGCTGGGAGGCGGGGTTCTCATCGCCAATCCGATCCCCGAAGACTTCGCCATGCAGCAGGAAAAGATCGACCATGCAGTCGAAGCGGCGGTCATGGAAGCCCGCCGGCTCGGAATCAGCGGCCGGGACCTGACCCCTTTCCTCCTCAACCACATCAAGGAACTCACCGGGGGAGAGAGTCTGGAAGCGAATATCGAACTGGTAAAAAACAACGCCCTGACTGCAGCTGAGATCGCCGCGGAGTACTCCGCGCTTCAGTCCTGAGCTTCCTCTTCAGCCGCCATGATTCCCCGGCGGACCAGCTCCTTGAGATCCACTTCCGTATCGATCTCGCACAACTGCCCTGTCCGCACATAGATCAGAATGCTCCTGGAGGGTTTTCCGTACATCTCCCCGGCGGCCCGGCGGTATACCGCCATCTGGGCGGCGTACTCCTCCGGATGGATGACGTGGTCCGTCTTGAAGTCCAGCACCACCACTTCCCCGGGCCTGTTCAGCACTAGATCTATCTGCCCTCGGACCAGAACGCTGTCGGCGGAGACACCAGCGGTCCCGGCTTCCTCCGCGGTCCCCGGAACGGTACCGGAACCGTGTTCAAGCTCTACATCGAGTTTCAGCAGAAAGGGCAGCTCGGACTCGGCCCGCCCTGAAGCGGCAGCCTCTTTTACCTCTTCGCCGATCCCGGAACTGAAAAACCCGGAGGCCATCCTGCGGGCAGCTTCTTCGAGGAAGGCGGTCTCCTTCGGCTCCAGTGTGATAAGCTTCGGCGGCAGCGGCACCCTGTCCGGCTTCCCCAGAGCCTCGTATTCGATACAGCTGTGCACCAGCTCACCGAATGCCGCCGAGAGTTCGTGCTCTACCAACAGTGCATCGAGGCGGGAGTAATTTTCTTCGGGCCCCGGCCCTGGAGCACCCGGTCCGGAGGCCGATTCAGATGCC
>JBNGED010000472.1:0-1248 GCA_049975605.1 Sediminispirochaetaceae bacterium
ACTTTGTCCCAGTCGTAACGCAGAAGCTGCAGAAGGAGAGCCCGGCTCGGCAGCGTACCGTACTGCGCGAGCAGACTCGCCGCTCTGGTCCGTACCTCAGGGAAGTCATTGATGACGTATCCCGACCTCGTTATGGGATTCAACACGCCCGTGCCGCACAGCGCTTCCACCGAGCGCAGAGAAGAGTGATACTGAATACCGGGTTCCGCCGAGCGCAGAACCTCCTCCATATCATCGAGCAGCCGCAGGTATTCCGTCCTGTCGGCTGTTTTCATGATTTCCGCTGTGTATAGTTCCCTGGCACTCATCTTCCGCATGCCGGTATCGTAGCTTCGGCCTGCGTCCGGTCTGCTTTCATTGGAAGATTTAAAGGCCGCGAGATCCAGCCGGGGAAGATCATAACTGTACACGACCCAGTCGTCGCCTCCAATATAGAGGATATCGCTCCGGTCCATGAGAGGATGACCGGACGCAGCCGGCGTCAGGATGTTCAGCAGGATATCTCCACGGTAAGGATCGATCAGATGGGTGGAAAATTTACCGGCTCCAATAAGCGGCCTGTCGGCGCCGACCGGGAAATTGAGAAACTCGATTGATGACGGTATTTTCTCACACCACCTGATGAAGCCGTCGGATTTATCGAAGGCGCAGACTTCTCCTGAAGAGGTCCCGATGAACAGGAGTTCGCTGGTTAAAACAGCTGCGGTGACCCTCCCGCCGACATTCCCGCTCCATCTGTAGTTCCCTCCCGCATCCCAGACCATTATTCTGCCTGAGTCGCTGACATAGATCCCCGAGGGATCACAGACCAGATCCAGGGCGCCTGTATCCGCACCCGCACCCTTCCGCGGGACCGCGCTTCCTTCCCGCGAACTATTCAGATCGATTCCCGCCATGATCTCGCCGTCTCTGTTCAGCGAGAGCACAGTCCTATCAGCAAGAAGTATCCAGAGTCTGTCGGCTCCGTCATACTTCACCGATGACGCCGGGGCGGAATCAAGCCTGCGCTTCCAGATCAGTTTTCCAAGATGATTTCTGGCGGCAACCATGCCGGCTGAAGTCGCGTAGTAGAGCATACCATCTCGATCGACAGCAATATCCCCGACTACGGTTCCCGACAGGCCTACCGACCAGATGATCCTGCCGGCCGGATTGAAAGCGTACATATCTCCCCGGCTGGTATGCACGTAAACACTCTCATCCGGTCCGACTGACGCGCTTCCCGTCGGTCTGTTTGGAAGTCTCTCG
>JBNGED010000473.1:0-518 GCA_049975605.1 Sediminispirochaetaceae bacterium
CTGTATCATCTTCTCGTCCTTGCCGAGAGATTCCGTCAGTTCCTCGAGAATTTTCTCTTCCTTGAGAACTTCTTTTCGGAGCTGTTGTTCCTTCTCAGTCGCATCCTTGATCTCCTTGTCCAGCGCTTCGTATTCCCGCTGTGTTGTAATGAGATCCATCTGTTTTTCGTACTCTTCTCTCTGCCGCTCCGCGTCATCAAGTCTTATCCGCAGATGTTTTATGTGGTCCTTGATATTCTCGACCTTGTTGTTCTTCTCAAGGTAACTTTTCTTCAGTCTATTCAACAACTCTGTTTTCGTATTGAGCAGCTTGGGAGTCTCCTCTATCTGGTGTTCTATGGCGAACTTCTTCGAAAGGATATCCTGAAGACTCCTCAGTTTCTCGAATACTTCCTGCATCATACCAAAAACTCCTTCATAGTATATCTTCTGTGTAGCATTCTTACGTATCTATGTAATCTTTCAGCCGCCGGCTCCGTTTCGGATGCCGAAGCCTTCTCAGCGCTTTTGCCTCTATC